>JBHIBI010000029.1:0-11147 GCA_046758985.1 Dehalococcoidia bacterium | reverse complement strand
TACACGGTGGAGCAGCTCGCCACCTTCCCCGTTCCGTCGGTGGAGGAGCTCTGGCAGTACAACCGCGCCGTTCGCCAGGAGACCCTGGCATACCTCAAGGGGCTGTCGCCTGATGACTTTGACGTGATGCCCCCGAGCGACCACCCTCGGCGCCGGGGGTATACCATTGGCCGCATGTTTGGCCACCTGCTCTGCGAGATCGGGCAGCACCTGGGCCACGTACGCTACATCCGTGGCCTCCAGCGAGGCCTCAATCAGTAGGTACGGAATATGCTTGGGCACCGTACCCTGCATCCGCAGTATCCCATGCAAGAGGAGGAGACACACATGAGCACACCCAAGATCCCCCGCGGACTGGACCCCAACATTACCTCCTATGAGGTCACCTACGAGCTGGAGGCCGAGAGCCTGGGCTTCATGCTGAAGCGGGGCACCGGGCGCGGGTTCACCCTCTTCTCCGACGAGCCCCCAGAGGCCCTGGGTGGCGATGGCTCGGCCCCGCAACCGCTCTACTACTTCACCATGGGTCTCATGTTCTGAGAGATGACCCAGATCGCCCGGTACGGGCATATGCTGAAGGTCAACATTGGGAAGGTCCGGGCCAAGGTCAAGGCACACTATCGCCTGGAGGGATCGGTCATGCGCGGCGACCGCAGGGCGTGGCTGGACAGTGTGCAGACGGTCTTTATGGTGGAGTCTACCGACGAGCCAGAGCAGGTGGCACGGGTGGTTCGGGTGGCCAAGAACGGCTGCTTCGCGCGGCAGGCGTTGCTCCACCCCGTCTCCATGGAGGAGTCGATCCTTCTCAATGGCCGGCCCCTGGAGTGGGAGCAAAGTGGCGGCACGGGCTAGTTGCCCGGTCCAAAAGGCTGCCACACAGGCTGTCCTTGCTCCTTGGCGTAGGGCCTAACGAAAGGAGACGCTTTTCTATCCGTCTTTGGCCAGCTTCCGTCTCCACCGGTGGCACCCCTTGACACGTGGCTTTGATAGTGCTAGTATCCCACCGCCTTTAGGGTATCCCAACGGACCTCTCAAAGGCGAGGAGAGCGTGGTGGCCATAGAGCTGCTGGACTTTGAGGCCGCACGGGGGACGCTGGACGACTGGGAGAAGTTCAACAGGCTCCGCAACACGCCGTACTATCAGGACGCCGTCTACCCCAAGTTCTCCGATGCCGAGTACCAGCGCCGCTACCGGCTTACCCGTGAGAAGATGGCCCGGTTGGGGTTGGACTGCCTGGTGGTGGGTGGTGGTCCCACCCACTGGTCCTTTGGCGCTGGTATGCTGTGGCTCAGCGGCCACTGGGACTGGCATGCCATGGCGTGCTTCGTGGTCTTCCCCCTGGAGGGGGAGCCGACGCTGGTCTACTCCGCCGGCGGCGCGCATATTGAGGCCACGCGCCGGGCCGTCGCCGTCAAGGATGTGCGCTCTTCCCGCATGGGGCGCTTTGCCGAGGTGGCGGTCGAGCGTATCAAGGAGCTGGGGCTGGAGAGCGGGACCATCGGGCTGACCGCGGTAGACCCCGTTTACGGCGACTATATGCCCGTTAATCAGTTCAATACCCTTCGCGAGGGCCTTCCCCAAGCCAGGTTCGAGTTCCTGGGTGACTTTTTCCACGAGTTTCTGGTAGTCAAGAGCCCGGAGGAGCTCGATTGCGTTCGCAAGGCGGGTGACCTGTGTGCCCGTGCTATCCTGGCGATGCGGGACGCTGCCCGCCCCGGGGTGGCGGAGTACGAGCTGGCCGCAGCGGCGGCAGGGGCAATGATTGGAGGGGGAGGTCAGGTGGACTTCCTCATCATTGGGTCCACTCCCATGGGTGACCCGCACATGGTCTTCGGCAATCCTCGGCCCTCGGCGCGGCGTCTCCAGAAGGGTGACATCATTATCAATGAGATCGCAGCGGCCTATCAGGGCTACTCGGCCCAGATAGGTGTTCCCATCTGCGTGGGCCAGCCCAACGATCGCGTGCGGCGTATGTTCGACGAGGTGGTCCTGCCTGGGTTCCTGGCCCACGCGCAGGAGCTCCGGCCAGGCAACACCCTGACCGCCCTCTCTGAGACGGCCAGGATCTACCGGGACCACGGTTACCAGTCGCGTCCCCTCATCCTGCACGGGCTAGACCTAGTGAGCCACAGGCCGCACGTTCTGGTCAATGGCGTAAGGGCCGATGAAGCAGACCTGGTGATGAAGCCCGGCATGACCCTGATGCTGGAGCCCAACGCTATTAGCGCCGACGGTCTGCTGGGTATGTTCTTTGGTCACACCTTCATCATTACTGAGGAGGGGAATGAGCGAGTTGACACCCGCGTGCCCCTGGAGTTGCTGGTCGCCGAGGCCTAGTTCTCTGGGCTAGGCAACAGACCTTGAGGGTCTGCGGCGCCTGTGTTAGCCTACAAGGCTACTGATTCCATCTGGAGGAACACCCTGGCAAAAGGAGGCTTGCCATGAGAAGAGGTCGTTCAAGTACCCATCGGTGGGGCCCCAAGGTTTTGCTGGTGCTGGCGTCTCTAGCAGCGCTGGCGGCCATGGCCTGCGCTGCTGCCACCCCCACACCAACGCCCAGGCCTGCCCCTACCCCCACCCCCACGGCCGCCCCCACGGCTACGCCCGTGCCGACACCTACTCCAACGCCTACCCTGGCACCGGGCGTGACCCCACCGCCAACACCCACGCCTACCCCCACGGTGGTAGTGGCCACTCCCACCCCCAGGCCTGCGCCGACGGCCACTCCCGTACCCCCTCCGACGCGGTACGGCGGCGTCCTTAAGTGGGGGCGACACCGGAGCCCCGGCGTGTTCGATATCCATATGACCGATGACCCCCATTTTACGTACTATGCCGTCTACAGCAGCATGACGCGCTATGACTGGGAGCAGCCCGGGTTCGTCATCGTTCCGGAGCTGGCCACCGACTGGTCGGCGAGCAGCGACGGCCTGAGCTGGACCTTCAATCTGGATGAGGCTGTCTTCCACAACGGGGAGCCGGTGACCAGCGCGGACGTAGCCCTCAGCCTCGAGCGGCTCACGCGCCCTGGTGGTGAGGTCTCCATCGCTCCCCTCCTAGCGAACAACGTGACCAGCTACGAGACCCCCGATGACCGCACCCTGGTCATGAACCTGAACGCCATCCGGCCCGACCTGATCCACCAGTTCTCCAATAACAACGTGGCCTTCATGCCCACATCCGTCATCGAGCAGCTCGGCGGCCCCGAGGGTGCCGACCTGACGCGAGAGGACCTGGCGTTGATGATCGGCAGCGGGCCCTTCAAGTTCGACAGCTTTGAGCAGGACGTCCTGTGGAGGATGGTGCGCAACGACGATTACAATGAGGAAGGGCTGCCCTACCTGGACGGCGTTGACGTGGTCATCTTTGCCGAAGTGAGTACCATGAACGCCGCCTTCATTGCCGATCAGATCGACTCGTTCACGGTCATCCGGAACGACGCCACGCTGGTGGAGGAGGCGCGGCGGGGCCGGCCCGATGCCACCTACGAGCAGATGACCGGTGCCTACATGCGGTTCGCCATCCTGAACCCTGCAGAGCCGCTGTTCCAGGACTTCCGCGTTCGCCAGGCCATCCACCTGGCCTGGGACCGCTACGGCCAGATCGAGGCCAACGAGGGTGGCTCGGGTACACCCATGCTCACCGTGCCACCGATTCTAGGGGGCCTGACCGAGGAGGAGATCGATCCTGACACCGGCCTCCTGGCCTACCGACGGGTCAAGACGGAGGCCTATGCCGAGGCGCGAGCGCTCCTGGAGGAGGCTGGGGTCGTGGGGGAGACCATCCGCATGTTCCATAACCCCGCACGCACCCACCGGGACACGGCTGTGTTCTACTCGGATGGTCTGCGAGCGGTAGGGTTCAACGTGGAGATGGACACACCGCCTGATGGGGCCGCCTTCCAGGCGCGGGAGAGCCCTTGCGAGTTTATGGCGGAGGTCCACCGGGCCGCCCCCGACTACGCCGATCCTAACGCCTGGCTGGTCTTCTTCGAGGAGGGGGCTCCTCAGAACCGATGCAACGCCGTGATGCCCCAGGTCTGGGACCTCTTCGACCAGCAGGCCAGCCTCGTCAACACTGAGGACCGCATCCCCATCATCCGCCAGCTCACCGAGACGGTTCTCAACGACCCAAACGAGGGCCTGTGGATCTACCAGTTGCACCAGGCGGGCTACTGGCTCAGCATCAATCCCGACCTCCACTGGCCCATACCCGGGATTCTGCGGGCAGGCGGCTTCCGCTTCCTCGGTATGTGGTTCGAGCAGTAGCCTTAACCCCGCGCTTGCAAGTGGGTCTTTAGCGAGCGCCCGTAGGGGGGAGGAATTCCTCCCCCCTACGGGGGGATAGGTATCGGTGGGGGGCGATACGCATCTATATACACGAATGATGGACAGGACCGGGTGATCCGGTGTACACGAATTATGTGCTCCGCCGCCTTTTGATAGGGCTCTTCCTGCTCTTCGGCATCACGGTGGTGATCTTCGTCTTGGTGCGAATCATTCCCGGCGACCCCGCCCTGGGCATCATGACGCAGCGGGTGGGAGAGGGAAGGGCCATTGACCCGGTGAGGCTGGAGGCTCTGCGGGAGGAGCTGGGCCTCAACCGTCCTCTGGTTGTGCAGTACGGCGACTGGATTTGGGATACCCTCCACGGCGACCTGGGAAAGGCGATTAGCTGGGACCGGCCGGTATCCAAGGAGATTCCTCGCCGTTTTGCCCGCACCGCTCAGGTGGCCCTGTTGGGTCTGACCTTTATTCTGGTGACCTCGACGCTCTTCGGTACGCTGGCGGCGGTGCGCCAGGGCTCCCTCCTGGACAATGCCATTCGCCTGGTGGCCGTGGGTGGCATGGCCCTGCCCACCTTCCTCATCGGTACCCTGGTGATCTTCACCCTGGTCATCTACTTCCACTGGTTCCCTCCCATAACCGGCTACGTCACCCTCTGGAGCAATCCCTGGATGGCGCTCAAGCAGTTTATCTGGCCGGCCCTGGCCCTGGCCTTTTACTTTGGTGCGGTGCTCACCCGCCTGGTGCGGAACACCATGCTGGAGGTGCTGCGGGAGGACTACGTCCGCACGGCCCGGGCCAAGGGGCTCTCAGAGCGGCTGGTGACCTTCCGGCATGCGCTGCGTAACACCCTAGCGCCCAACCTCACCATGTTCAGCCTGCTGGCCATCGAGCTGCTGGGTGGGTCGGTGATCATCGAAAACATCTTCAACATCAATGGCCTGGGGGCCGGCTTGATCGAGGCAGTGAGTTACCGGGACTATGCCTACATCCAGGCGGCAGTGCTCGTCTTCGGGGTAGTCGTCGTGGGGATTAACTTGGTGACCGACCTCCTGTACGGATTCGTTGACCCCCGGATCAGGCTCGAGTGAGGGGTATGGTGCGGGAAGCTACTGCAACGACGGCAACCGTCGCGAGGCGAGGCGAGGGCCGGCCCCTGCGGGTGGCTGTTGGGCGGCTGTTCCGCCGGCAGCCGGTGGGGTTTGTCAGCGGCATCATCCTGGCGGCCCTCATCATCACCGCCATCGTGGGGCCATGGGTCACCCCCTACGACCCCATCAGGGTAGACGCAACGGTTGCCCTCAACTCCCCCAGTGCACAGCACTGGTTTGGGACGGACAATCTGGGCCGGGATACCCTCAGCCGCACCCTCCAGGGGGCCCGTACCTCCCTGTCGGTGGGTTTCCTGGTGCTCCTGGTGGGGGTGAGCTTCGGTACGGTTGTAGGGATGGTGTCTGGCTACTACGGTGGCGTAACCGACCAGATTATCCAGAGACTGGTGGACCTGAGCCTGACGATACCCACCCTCTTGCTGGCCATGGTCATCGTGAGCGCCCTGGGTGCCTCCCTGCCCAACGTGGTGGCCGCCATCGCCACAATCCAGACGCCCCGGCTGATCCGGCTGGTCCGCTCGGTGGTGCTCACGGTAAAGGAGACCGACTACGTAAAGGCGGCCCTGGCTCTGGGGGCCAACGACGTGCGCATCCTGGTGCGCCATGTCCTGCCCCAGACCTTCGTCCCCGTCATCGTCATGGCTACCCTCATCCTGCCCAATGCCATTGTGGTGGAGGCCTCCCTGAGCTTTCTGGGGCTGGGCGTCCCCGAGCCCTACCCCTCCTGGGGGAAGATGCTCTCCGACGCCCGGGAGTTCTTACAGCAGGGGACATGGATGGCCCTGGCCCCCGCGGCGTTCATTGCCATTACGGTGTTCTCGGGCAACATGCTGGGAGATATGCTCCGTGATGTCCTTGATCCCCGCCTGCGTGGGGTGGGGCGTTAAGCGGCTGAGGGGCTAGGCGCTAGCGAGAGGGAACGAAGGAGTTCCTGCATCAACCCGGAGTTCAACGGCCTCTAACAACCGTCGGCGTTCGACACTCCTCGTTCTCAGCGGCACTAGGTATCTGGGGGGAAGGATCATGCCGGCGCTACTTGAAGGCATCCGTGTTCTCGACGTCTCCCAGTACGTGGCAGGCCCCACGGCTACAGCAGTGCTGGGAGACCTGGGAGCTGAGGTCATTCACGTGGAGCCCCCCTCAGGGGGCGACCCCCGTCGTCTCACCACCAGGGTCTTCGGGCTGGCCCCCCGGCCGGGGAAGCCTCGGGTGGAAGACGTGGATGTGGCCTGGGAGCTGAGCAACCACAACAAGCGGGGTATTGCCGTCCTGCTGAGTGAGCCCCGGGGCCAGGAGATTCTGCATCGCCTGGTTCAGCGAAGCGATGTCCTGATGAGCAGCCTTACCCCCGCCGTAGCCCAGCGGGCACGGCTGGACTATGAGACTGTGCGGCAGGTCAATCCGCGGCTGGTCTACGTGAGCCTTACCGGCTACGGTCCCCAGGGACCCCATCGGGACCGGCGCGCTTTCGACCAGGCCGCTTTCTGGGCCCGCTCAGGGATCATGCACGCGCTGTCGGAAGGCTCGGGAGTCATGCCCTTCCAGCGGAGCGCCATGGGGGACCAGACCGTCGCCCTGGCACTGGTAGGAGCAGTGGGGCTAGCGCTGTTTCACCGGGAGCGGACAGGAGAGGGGCAGCGTATTGACCTGTCGCTGCTCAACATAGGGCTCTGGGTCCTGGCCAATGAGGTGCTGTACACCCTCAACTACGGTGTGGCCAGTTCCCACGGCCCACGGACTGCCCCCATGAACCCCCTGAGCAACTCCTACCGGGCCGGCGATGGACGATGGATGCTGCTGCACATGGCCCAGGTCCCCCGCTACTGGCCCCTCTTGTGTCGCGCCCTGGAGCGCCCCGACCTGGAGTCAGACCCGCGTTTCCAAGCTAACGAGACCATTCGGGAGCACAGCGCAGAGGCGGTACGCCTCTTGGACAGCATCTTCGCCACCCGCCCCCGTGATGAGTGGGGACGCCGTTTCGACGAACACGGGGTCGTCTGGGCGCCCATCCAGTCGCTGGAGGAGGTGGTCTCTGACCCCCAGTTGGAAGCCAACGAGTGGTGCTTCCAGGTGGACTACCCCAAGGCAAAGGGGGTGCGGCTGCTCAAGTCACCCTACCACTTCTCGACCGTGCCCCACACCTTCCGCATGCCCGCTCCCTCGCTGGGCCAACACACCCGGGAGGTGCTGCGGGAGGTGGGCTACAGCGAGGAGGAGATCGAGCGGCTCTACCAGCAGCAGGTGGTGGCCTAACAGGGGTACAAGAGTTTCCCGGCTAGCGCAGTGAGGCCACTCACGATTCACTGTCCGGGTGCAGCGCCCTGGAGGACTTCCAACCCCTGTTCGTCTGCCTCCAGGTGGTACCGTTCGCCCGCCTCCAGCCAGAGCAGGGTCTCCGGTTCTAGGGGGAGGCGTTCCCCGCCGACAAGGGCCACGCCACTCCCGCGGATGACGTAGAGCAAGCCCTCCCTCTCAGCGTGTACCGTCTCCGGTCCTCGCGCATGTGGCTCCAGCGAGAGCCGGCGTACGACCATGGCTGGTGCGCCGAGTACCTGGGCGTCAGCGAGGGTGGTTTCACTCCACCCCTCACCCTGACGCTGGATCTTCAGGTCTTCCGGTCTGAGAATGGTAGACACCTTCCTTCACCTCCATGTGCGAATGCTTGCTGGAGCAATGGGTGTATCCAGCGGCGCGAGTAAGGACCAGCGTAGGGACACTTAGCCCCCATCTCGCAGCCGCTCCTTCATCCAGTCCCCTATCAGCGGGCGAGACTTATAGGGGATGTTATTACATCCATGGTTCCCTTCGGGGTACATCACCAGCTCCGCGTTGGGCGCTTCGGCTGCCACTCGCTGGGCATGTTGCCATGGGATTAGTCGGTCGAGCTTGCCGAAGACGACCAGCAGCGGTTGCGTAACCCGAGGGAGGACTCCTTGAAGGTCAAGGAGGGCGGCCTTCTCCCGTGCCTCCTCCTCATCCTTGGCGCCCGAATGGTGCAGGAAGGTCTCACGGGTGAGAGACGGGAAGCCGGGCCAGCACTCCGCGAAGTTGTAAGGCCCCCCACTGGCAGCTACCGCCTTGATCCGTGGTTCGAAGGCGGCTGCACGGGGCGCATAGTAGCCGCCCAAACTCCTGCCTACCGTCCCTACTCGCTGAAGGTCCAGGTCGTCCCGCTGGGCCAGCGTATCGAGCATGGCCGTGACCGCTACTTCGTAGTCGGGGCGGATGTGGGTGGTGTAGCCCGTCTCCCCCTGTCCTGGGCCATCGAGGGAGAGCGTCGCCATCCCGCGAGCAAGGAAGACGTTTTCCCAGTTGAAGAACTCCTCCTTGGTCGAGTCCAGACCTGGCAGCAGAAGGACCAGCGGCGGGCGGTCGTGGCCCGCCGGGCGGCGGAGGTTTCCCACCATGGTCGTGCCCTCGAACGGCACACTGATACGCTCGGCGGTCGGATCTAGCAGGCGAAGGGCTGCCGAGAGGCTGGCGACCGCTTTGTCTGCTGTCGCCCGGTGCTTGTCCAGGTCCAGCATCCAGACGAACTTGGCGAAGTGGTAGCATAGGGCAGCCCGCAGGTAGGCCTCTCCAGCCGTCACTGTCCGCCCCTTCGCCTTTGCCTTGCGTGCCAGCTCGGCGTGCATATCTCCGGTGGCAGCCCAGGCGTCCAGCCATTGGTCCCAGGATGCAATCCCTGCGGTGGTGCGAAAGAAGTCGTTGTAGTCCACGCCGTGGGCGATGAAGCGCGGGGCCCAGTTAGCGATGGCAGTCTCTACTCTAGCATCAGGCATGGGCGATGACCTCCTCTGGACTCAGCCCTTGGTCGGGAAAGGCAGGGGGACCGCTGGGCCAGTGTAGATGTATGCTCAACCGTATTGGCCCAGATGCATGTGGTTGCTACGTAGCGGAGGTTTGACCTCTTGTGCCGTGGACTGGGTGGGTAGCCCTCTTGCACACCTGAACCTCAGGCGTCGCGCTCCCACGTTCAACGGTCGTCCGCATCGATCCAGCCCGATTCTGTGGGGGGTGGGGCAAAGAGCTCCACGAAGGAGAAGTTCGCCTCGGTGTCGTTCTCCACCCAGTGGACTTCGCCGGGTTGGACCACTACCACTGCGCCTGGCGAGACCCGGTAGTTCTCTTCATCCACGTGGATCAGGCCCTGGCCATCGAGGACGCAAAACACCTTGTGGGTACCGAGGTGGTAGTGTTTGGCGGAAGTGTCGCCGGGGTGGCAGATGACCCGGTCGGCACGGATCTGCTTGGCGTCCACCGGCCCCTCTCGGGTAATCAGGTCCAGTCGGTCACGGGTGTCGCGCGTTGAGCGCAGGTGAACAAGTTGAGCCTTCGGGAAGAGCTTCGCCATGATCAAGCCTCCTCCTTGTTTTGGTGGAGTAGCCTTGCTGCCTCTGGATGCAGCCCGATCGGGGTCTCCGCCAGAAGCCCTGGTCGCACTGTATGATACACCATGGGTCGCAGACGGTCTATGGCCTGTGGCCGGGGCCGCGCTCCCTCCCGCCTTACGGTAAAGCGACAAATTGGGGTAAAATAAGCCGTAGGGACGCACAATCGGGGTCCCCTGACAGGCAGACCGGAGAGATAGTCCCGGATTGCTCAAAAGGGACCCCCCGTGGTACAGCTAGGATGGAGTCATTTCCCGGAGAGATTCTAAGCTGGCCTTATGGTAAGGCCCGGAGGGTAGCTATGACACAACTGGTGCAAGAAACGTGCGTTGCGTGCCGGGCCGATTCCCCACATGTGACCGACGAGGAGATCGCCGAGCTGCACCCTCAGGTGGTGGACTGGCAGCTTACTCTGGAGGAGGGGATCAGGAAGCTGGAGCGCCAGTTTCGGTTCCCGAACTTCGCGCAGGCCTTGGCCCTTACCGATGCGGTCGGTAACCTCGCCGAAGCTGAAGGCCATCATCCCCGTCTGGTGACTGAGTGGGGCAGGGTGACCGTCACGTGGTGGACACACAAAATCCGAGGCCTCCACCGCAACGACTTCATCATGGCTGCGAAGACCGATACCCTCTACCGCCAGCTTTCTGACCGGGCGTAGCGAGTTGGCCTGAGTCGGCCGGGTGAGCCTCAGCAGGCCTGCTGCGTGAGGGTATAGACCGGTGATTGCGGTGGGGATACAATGTGTAGAGAGCCTTTCAGCAACTGTGTGAGACCTCGGACAGGAGGCGTGTGATGGCTGAGGCGGTGCTCATCGTGGACATGGTTCACGACTTCGTACACGGCAAGCTCAAGACCGACCGGGCCCAGTGGATCATTCCGAATATCCAGCGCCTGGCTACAGCGGCCCGACGGGCAGGGAAGCCAGTGGTGTTCGTGGGCGACGCGCACCTGCCCACGGACCCAGAGATGGCGGTGTGGGGTGAGCACGCTATGCGCGGTACTCCGGAAGCAGCGACCATTTCAGAGCTGGAACCCCAGCCAGGTGATTACGTCCTGGAGAAGCGCACGTACAGCGCCTTCCACGAGACGGGCCTGGATATGCTCCTGCGCTCCCTCAGCGTAGACACGGTGGTCATCTGTGGGCTGCATACCAACATCTGCGACCGCCACACCTCCGCTGACGCCTTCCACCGGGGCTACCAAGTGGTTGTACCCGAGGACTGTGTGCAGGCGCTGAGTGACGAAGAGCACTCTTCAGGGCTAGAGTACTTAAGGCGCATCTACGGGGCCGAGGTCACCAGCAGTCAGGCCCTAGCGACGAGGTGGGGCATTCCGGTGGCTTAGCCTTCTCACTCCT
>JBHIBI010000028.1:0-11188 GCA_046758985.1 Dehalococcoidia bacterium | reverse complement strand
ACCAGGAACCAGCTAGAGTAGCGAATGAAGCTCAGCTCGTTGCGGGTCAGCACCAGCTCCCGGAAGACCTGAGGCTTGGGCCGGACAGAGATGAGGGCGACGTCACCGGTGAGCCAGTTCACAGCGTTCAGCAGAAAATCACCGTTGCTGAAGGCGAAGAAGTACTTGTTGGTGGCGAAGTCCGAATCTCCAAAGACCACCAGGGAGGCCCGCAGGAAGTTGCCCTCAGAGTCCCGAAGTGGCTCTTCCCCTCGGGGTGCTACTGCGTTGACCAGCACCACGTTGGAGAAGAGGCCCAGCAGGTCCCTGGTCGGATCAAACTGGGTGCGCTCTGGCTCCTGGGTTAGCCAACTGGCCCCGGTGGTCTGAGTCAAGGCTATGAAGCTGATGGTCTCCGGGAGTTGGTCTTCGTCAGGTTCCAGGGCGGGCTCCAAGGCCACGCTGGCGGGGAAGAAGGTGTCATCCAGGTCGCCCAGGATGGGCACGTCGGTATTATAGCGGTCCCGGGTGATCAGGGGGGTCTGCGGTTCTCCTGCTACGGAGCTGCCGATGTCCATCAGGGTACCGTCAATGGCTCGGATACCCCAGGGCTCCAGCAGGTCGCGGAAGCTCTGGGGTGTCCCTGGGTCCAGGAGGAACACCATACGGCCACCGTTGCGGAGATACTGGTGTAGCAGCTCCGCCTCTCTCTTCACCTCTCCCTCCACCTCCCACTCCACCATATCCCTCCGGGGGCCCGCCACAATGATGGCAGCGGCGTTCTCGGGAATTTCCCCTGCCTGCCGCAGGTTCAGGGTGGTGACGCGGTAGTTATCGCCCTGGAGCCCTCCCACGGCGTAGCCGAAGCCTTGTGTACCCTGGTCCACATCGTTGGCGTTGCGCTCGCCGTGGCCCGTCAGCAGGTACACCGTCTTCTGCTCCACCCCAGTGCTGATGAGGAGCGCCGTGAGGAAGTCCTGCTCCTGCATCGGCGGGTTGGCCACCAAGTGGATGCGCCCGGAGTTCGTGCCCTCGAAGACCACCGTGGGGTACTGAATTACGCTATAACGCTGCGCTGTGACCGGGTCCACGTCGGGGTCAATGGAGCGGTAGGAGAACCTGTCGGAGCGCCGGGTGAACTCGCTCAGCAGGTCCTCCACCTGCTGGCGGAGGAGCCGCTGGTCCGCCCGACCGGGCACGAAGAAGGCCGTTGCCTGCACGGGCTCGGGCAGGTCCCTGAGGATGTCCAGCGTCTGGGGAGCCAGGCTGAACTGCTTGGTGGCGGTGAGGTCGGCCCGCAGGGTGTTGCTGAAGGCCAGGAAGTTGCCCAGGGCCACAATGCCCACGAAGGCCAGGACCATGGTAATGGTGTTGATCCCGTAGCGGCCCTGGCGTGCTGCCAGGGTAGCGCCCACCGCCCGGTAGGAGATGGCTAGGGAGGCAAGAAGCAGGACTCCCCCAAGGGCCAGGAGGACGTAGCTGTAGGCCCGGAGCTCCTCCTGGAGGAGAAAGATGAGTCCCCCCAGGGCAACGGCTAGCAGACCCGCAGCACCCAGGACGGTGCTGAGACCTCCCACGACATCGTACAAGCGCCGCAGGTGCTCGGCCAGGATTCCGGAAAGGGGTTGCTCCTCCCCCCGGGGGGTGCGGCTCATGCTACCTCCATCTCCGGGTCTCCAGGGACCGGATGGTGAGGAAGAGGAACACGAGGATGACGCTGACGTAGTAGACCACGTTGCCCACGTCAATAACGCCCCGGGAGAAGTCGTCGAAGTGGGCGGTTAGGGAGAGCTGGCGTAGGAAGGTGGCCACGGGCCCGCTGACCACGTTGGCCGCCAGGTCGGTCACGGTCAGCAGCAGAAGTATGCTGAACCCCACCACTGCTGCCACGATCTGGTTGCTGGTGAAGGAGGAGGTGAGGAGGCCTACCGAGAGGGCGGTGGCCCCGTAGAAGATCAGCCCCAGGTAGCCGCTGAAGATGATGCCAGAATCAGGGTCACCAAAGAAGTAGATCAGCACCACGTAGTACAGGGTTAGGGCCAGGGCGCTCAGCAGGAAGGCCAAACTGGCCAGGAACTTGCCCAGAACTACCTCCCAGTCGCGTATGGGAGCGGTGAGGAGAAGCTCTAGGGTGCCCAGCTTCTGCTCTTCGGAGAGGAGGCGCATGGTCATGACCGGGGCCAGGAAGATGAGAATGGAGGTGATGGGTATTGTGTAGCCGCTGATAGCCGCCTGGGGGAAGGGGGTGCTGCTGATGTCAGCGACGAAGAAGTAGCTGGTCAGAGCGACAAAGACAGCGGCGATGATGTACGCCATGGGCGAGGTAAAGTAGGCCCTGATCTCCTTCCAACTGATGGCGAGGGTGTTCCGCACCGGTTAGAGCTCCTCCTTGAGGGTCATCTTGAGGAAGATCTCCTCCAGGCTCATGGCGACCGCTTCCAGCCGGAGAAGGCTCCAGCCGTTGTTCACCACCACCCGGGCGATCCGGTCCCGAAGCTCCATACCACGTTTTACGTGGATACTATACCTCCGGGTCTCCCCTGTTCCGAAGGAGGTGACCTGCTGGACCCCCGCAATGGCCTGCAAGGCGCTGGTGACCTCTTGGATCGGGCCCTTGACCTCCAGGTCCACCCGCTGGGTGCCCTGGATCCGCTCCGCCAGGTTCGCGGGCTGGTCCTCAGCGACCACCTGGCCCTCATGGATGATGACCACCCGCTGGCAGACTATACTCGCCTCGGGCAGAATATGGGTACTCAAGATCACCGTGTGGTCACCACCTAGGTCTCGAATAAGCTGCCGTGTCTCCACCACCTGGATGGGGTCAATACCGATGGTGGGCTCGTCTAGAATCAGCACCTCCGGCTCGTGGAGGATCGCCTGGGCAACACCGACCCGCTGTCGGAAGCCCTTGGAGAGCTTCCCGATGAGGCTCTGGCGATAGTCGCCGAGACGGCAGATGTCGATGACCTCACTGATGCGCCTGCGGATATGCTGGGGCTCCATGCCACGGATGGTACCCATGAACTCCAGGTAGCCCGTGACGGTCATGTCGGTGTACAGGGGTACGCTCTCGGGGAGGTACCCGATGCGCCTGCGGGCCTCCAGGGACTGGTCCACTACATCGAAGCCGGCCACCCGGGCGGCCCCGCTGGTGGGGGGCATGAAGCCGGTGAGAATCCGCATGGTGGTGGTCTTTCCGGCGGCGTTGGGACCCAAGAAGCCTAAGACCTCACCCTTCCTGACCGAGAAGGTGACGTTCTCGATGGCGGGGAAGTCGCCGTAGTATTTGGTGAGGTTCTCGACCTCGATGACGGCCTGTGATGGGGTAGTGCTCACGTTCTCTCTAGGCTGTTCTTGCTCTGACCTTGTCTTGGTCAACCTACAGATGATATGCTATAGCCTCGGTTTTGCCAAGGGGGTTCCGCTCCACCCTTTCAATGAGAGCTTCGGAAGGAGACGTATGCACCTCATTGTGGACGGCTATGGGGGAGATGTGGTACGGCTGTGGGACGCCGATGCCCTCCGTCGGTTCCTGGATACCTGCCCCGAAAGTATCGGCATGACCAAGATCTCCGAGCCCTCTGTCCTTCACTATCAGGGTTCCAGGGAGGAGGATGGAGGGGTTTCCGGGTTTGTACTCATCGCCGAAAGTCACATCAGTGTGCATACCTTCCCGGTGCGACGGTACGTCAACGTGGACGTCTTCTCCTGCCGGAGCTTTGATGCCCAGCGGGTCCTGGCGGAGATCCGCGAGCTGTTTGCGCTGGAGGAGTTGCGCAACTGGGTCCTGGACCGGGGTGTGGAGTACCTGGATGCTCCCCATGCCCTGGCAGAGATCCATCGAAAACGCGCCAGACTGCGTCTGAGCCGTTAGGACCATGTCCAGAGAGTCCGAGCCCTACACACCCAGCAATTTCCTGGCGCTGCCGCCGGAGCAGAGCTCTCTGGAGGGCTCCAGGGTGGTGGTGCTGCCCGTGCCTTACGACAGCACCACCAGCTCCAGGAGTGGCACCCGTGAGGGTCCCCGGGCTATCATCGAGGCCTCGGCTCAATTGGAGGACTACGACCCGGAGCTGGACAGCGATGTAGCCCAGTTGGGTATCTATACCTCTGAGGCCCTGGAGCCCCATGTGGGAGACCCTGCGGCCATGATCGAACGGGTGGCGCGGGCGACCCTGGGATATGCCCAACAGAGCAAGCTGGTGGCCCTACTGGGTGGGGAGCACTCCATCTCCGTGGGTGCGGTGCGAGCCTGGAGGTCCCTGTACCCCCGGTTGACGGTACTCTACCTGGACGCCCACGCCGACCTGCGGGACGTGTACTGGGGTACCCGGTGGGGGCACGCCTCCACGGCCCGCCGCATCCTTGATCTGGGTCCGCTGGTGGAGGTGGGTGTCCGGAGCCTCAGTGAAGAGGAGCAGGAGTTTATCCGGCGGGAGGGGCTACCGGTGTTTTTCTGGTCCGAGACCGGGGGTCCGGAGCTGGACCTCGATGCGGTGCTCTCGCTGTTAGGCCCCGAGGTATATGTAAGCATTGACCTGGATGTCCTGGACCCGGCGCTGATGCCCGCGGTGGGTACTCCTGAGCCAGGCGGCATGGATTGGGGCCAGGTGCTCTTCCTCCTCAGAGGGGTGGCCCAGCGGCGGAGGCTGGTGGGGTTCGATGTCGTTGAGCTGTGTCCCACAGCAGGCCATCCGGCCTGCGCCTACACCGCCGCCAAGCTGGCCTACAAGGTGATGGCCTACGCCACCCTGGGGAGTGGCCGGGAGCTCACCATCCCAGGGCCCGCCAGTCGGGAGAGGGCAGGGTAGGGAGCATGGGCGCTTCTATTCGGCTGGGCAGGGTGCTGGGCATACCGCTGGGCATCAACTATAGCTGGTTCATCATCTTTGCGCTGGTCACCTTCTCCCTCCTCTATCAGTTCCGCCTCCTGTACCCGGCCTGGTCACTGCCAGAGCGGTGGGCAGTAGCTGTGGTCACCAGCCTGCTGTTCTTTGGCTCGGTACTAGCCCACGAGCTCTCCCATAGCGTGGTGGCCATCAGCCGGGGCATTCCTGTCAAGGGGATAACCCTCTTCGTCTTTGGGGGAGCAGCCCAGATCGGCCGGGAGGCCCAGACACCGGGGGTGGAGCTGTTGATCGCGGTGGTAGGCCCCTTTTCCAGCATCGTCCTGGGAGGGGCCTTCTGGGGCCTGTACTTGCTGCTCCGTCCCGTCAGCGACCACCTGGCGGGCATCGCCCTGGTGCTAGCGCCCATCAACGTTGCCCTGGGCGTGTTCAACATGATCCCCGGGTTTCCACTGGATGGTGGCCGGGTGTTCCGGGCCGTTCTGTGGAAGGTGACACGGAACTACCGGCGCTCTACCGGGATCGCCATCTTTGCCGGCCAGATGGTGGCCGCCCTCTTCATCCTGGGGGGTATCCTCATCGCCGTCCGTTCGGGGTCGTTGCAGGGGCTCTGGCTGGCCCTGATCGGGTGGTTTCTGGGGTCTGCGGCTGGCGCTACGCGACGGCAGGCGCAGCTTACAGAAGCCCTCCAAGGCTCCACGGCCCGCGACCTGATGGCTCCTGACTTCCCTGCTGTACGCAGCGACGCCTCACTCACCGAACTGGTGGCATCCTCTCTTCTCGTCCCGGGACGCCGGTTCTTCCTGGTGGTCCAGGATGGTCGTTTTCAGGGCGTCATTACCCTCCGGATGCTGCGACGAGTACCTCAGGCTCAGTGGCCCTTCACCAGCGTGGCTTCAGCGATGCTTCCGCGTGACCAGGTCAGGTACGTAGCGCCGAAGGAAGAGGCCCTGGCTGTGCTGGAGATCCTCGAGGAGGCGGGCCTACACCAGCTCCCTGTCATTGACGAGGACATGCCGGTGGGATTGGTCACCCGGGAGGGACTGCTACGGAGGCTGAGGGTGCGCTCTGAGCTGCGTATCTAGCTCTGCTTTTTTCACCCTGAGGCGTTGTGCTACAATAGCGGGAGGAGCTCGTAGCGAGGACTGGGACGCTATGGCGGGGAACCTCGGCAGAACTGTCTATCTGGACCACGCGGCCACGACGCCTCTAGACCCTAAGGTGTTGGAGGCCATGTCGCCCTATTTCACCGATGCCTTTGGGAACCCCTCTAGTATTCACACCCTGGGGCAGGAGGCCCGTAGGGCGGTAGACGAGGCTAGGGAGATGGTTGCCCACATCCTTGGGGCGCGCACCAGCGAAGTGGTGTTTACCAGCGGCGGGACCGAGTCCGATAATACTGCCGTCGTCGGTGCGGCCCTGGCCCTTCGGGAGACAGGCAAACACATCATCACCTCCAGCGTGGAGCACCATGCCGTTCTCCATGTCTGCCAGTTCCTGGAGAGCCTGGGCTTCTCCGTGACCTACCTGCCCGTAGACAAATATGGCCTGGTCGATCCCGAGGCGGTAGCTGAGGCGGTGACGGACCGCACCACCGTGGTGAGTATCATGTACGCCAGCAACGAGATCGGCACCATCCAGCCCGTGCCCGGGATCGCCCGGGCAGTGAAGGAGCGTGCCAAGCAGTTGGGGCGTACCATCGTGGTCCATACAGACGCGGTACAGGCAGCGGGGTTCCTGGCCATCGACGTGAACCAGCTGGGCGTGGATATGCTGAGCCTCTCCAGTCACAAGTTCTACGGCCCCAAGGGGGTGGGTGCCCTCTATCTGCGGCGAGGTACCCCCTTTATTCCCCACCAGATAGGTGGGAGCCAGGAACGGGAGCGACGTGCGGGCACGGAGAACGTGCCAGGCATTGTGGGCACGGCGGTGGCCCTGACCATGGCTGTGGAGGGACGCCTCTCGGTGAGCCAGCGATGCGCGCAGTTACGCGATAGGCTGATCGAGGGGATCCAGAGAAACATACCCGGGGCCCATCTCAACGGGCACCCCACCCAGCGGCTGCCCAACAACGTCAACTTCTCCTTTGAGCACGTGGAGGGTGAGCCGGTCCTGCTGGGGCTGGACATGGCCGGGATTGCCGCCTCCAGCGGGAGCGCCTGTACCTCGGGCTCCCTGGAGCCCTCCCATGTGCTCCTGGCCCTGGGGCAGCCGGCGGACCTGGCACGGGGGGCCCTGCGGCTTACCTTGGGCAGGGACACCACCCAGGAGGAGATTGACTACACCCTCTCGGTGCTCACCGAGTTGCTGCACCGGTTGCGGGCCATGCCATCGCTGACCCCCGCTGGAGGCTAGCTGGCTGAGGGGATCGGTGCGGAGCGTGTTGAGGAGCAGGCTGAGTCACTGGAGCGCCCTGGCGCTGGTACTATTGCTTTTCGGACTGACGGCGGCAGGCTGCCAGCGCAGCGCTCCCGGCATAGGCCAGTGGTTCGCTGGCAAGAGCCTGCTCATCAGCCCGGTGGAGGTCCAGCGCGTTCCCCAGATTACCTATCTCAATGATGACGGGAAGTACTACACCCTCCGTCCCCAGGACCCGGCCAACGAGCTGGTAGCCACGCATCTGGACGTCCGGAACCTAGATGCCACGGTGGTGCTGTACACCGTGGACGAGCAGGCAATACGCCTCGACGATTCGGCATCGCCTCCCAACCAATACCGCCCCCTCAACCCTCTGGAGCAGCGGGAGGAGACCTCGGAGGTCTCCCGTGAGCCTGAGAGGTTCCTTCCCTTCATCTGGGGTTCCGATGAGATCTACCAAAACGAGCAGCTCCTGGGATGGCTAGTCTTTGAGGTGCCCAAGGGTGCCGAGCTGCGACGGTTGGTGTGGTATAGCGGCGACACCGTCCACGTCTGGTTCCGGCGTTAGGTCGGGATACCAGCCGCCGTTTCCAAGCCCTCGCACTCCTCTCATCCCCTCGCATTTACTTGCCGGTGCCAGGGCCGTATACTGGAGCTATGCGTGGGGACTGGCTGACGGATAGGCCCATGAGAAAGCTATCCGTATGGTCTCAAGCCGCCAGGCCAGCGGAGCAGTCTATTCCCTGGGGGCGAAGGCTCTTTCATCTGGTCGCGGGCTCCTCTATCCCCCTCCTGGGCATCTTTCTGGCGCGGGAGGTGATGGTCCCCCTCCTGGCGGCCCTCTCAGCCGTGGCGGTGCTCTTGGAGGTGCTGCGCTTCGCCCTTCCTGGCCTCAACCGCCTGCTGGTGGGGGGCGTCTCGGTGCTGCTGAAGGAGACCGAGACCCGCCGGGTTACGGGCGCTACCTATATGGCCCTGGCGGCGCTCCTGGCCTTTCTGGTGTTCGATAAGCCGGTGGCGGTGTTGGGGCTCCTGTTCCTCTCCCTGGGTGACCCGGTAGCTGCCATGGTGGGCCGGAGAGCACCGGGCAGCGAGGTGGCGGGCAAGTCCCTGTGGGGCACGGGCGCCTTCTTCCTAATGGCCCTGGCGGCCGCCGGTCTGTTGAGCCAGACGGGGGTGATTGAGCCCCACTGGGCACTGCTGGTGGGTGCCGGTGTGGCGGCCCTGGTGGAGTTCCTGCCACTGCCCCTGGACGACAACGTGACCGTTCCCCTGGTCAGCGGCGTCGTCATGGCGATGCTGCTGTAGCCAGCGGTGGAGGATGCGTGGAGCCCTACCATCCAGTGGCAGTGAGAGGGGGTGGCGATGTCCCTGGTGATCTCCGCTACAACCCTTGGAGACCTGGCCCTGGCCAACTTCTGTCCCCGTTGTTTCTGGATCAAGCTCAAGTGTGAGCGGCTTCCCTTCCAGACACCCCTGCCAGGCATCTTCAGCTCCATCGACTCCTACCTGAAAAACGTGGTCCGTCGGTACTATGAGAGGGAGCAACGCTTGCCGCCCTGGTTCCCCGACATAGGCCCAGTGGTGGGGCAAGAGAAGGTGCCTGGGTACACCCGCTTCAGCGTGACCCTTCCCAGGAGCGGCGCTACCCTCCGCGGCGTGCCCGATGACGTGTTCCGGTTGGAGGGGCCCCGCTACCACATCGTGGACTACAAGACCTCCAGGTTCACTGCCGCCCAGGACATGCTTTTCCTCAAGTACCAGGCCCAGCTCAACGTCTACGCCTACATCGGCCAGCGGACCTTCTTTTCGCCAGTGACAGCTCTGAGCCTCATCTACCTGGACCCGGACACCAACTTCGACTTCCATCCCAACCTGCTGAGCCGTTCTCAGAGCGACCTGATGCTGGGGTTTACTCCCCGGCTCAGGAGGGTGGAGGTGCAGCCGGATAGCTTCGTCGAGGAGCTGATGGAGCGGGCTCGCGAGATTGACCAGCGAGAGGTTCCACCCCACCACACGACGGGGTGCCCGGACTGCGTGTCCCTGGAGCAGCTCATGGTACTGGCCAGGCTGGGGAGCGAGGGGTCCCCGTAGGGCTGCTCGCCCAACGCCCCGTCAGGCTGGACGGCCCTGGCCCCACTTTTGCCTGGGGCTATAATGGAGCGGCCATGAAGCTGGTCATCGCCCCCCAGGCCTTCAAAGGGAGCCTCACGGGTATGCAGGCCGCCCGGGCCATGGAGGAGGGGGCACGGCGGGTCTTCCCCCAGGCGGAGATGGTGCTGGTGCCCGTGGCCGACGGTGGCGACGGTACCCTGGAGGTGCTGGTGGAGCATACCGGGGGCCGTCTCTTGTCGGTGCAGGTGACAGGGCCCCTGGGCGAGCCGGTGCAGGCGCTCTGGGGGGTTATGGGCGATGGGACCACCGCAGTGGTGGAGATGGCCCGGGCCTCGGGGCTAGCGCTGTTGTCACCGCAGTACCTCGACCCTCGCATCACTACCACCTACGGGACGGGCCAGTTGGTACGCCATGCTCTGGAGCAGGGGTGCCAGCGCCTCATCCTTGGCCTGGGAGGCAGCGCCACTAACGATGGCGGTGCAGGCATGGCCGAGGCCCTGGGCGTGCGTCTGCTGGATGCCCAAGGGCATCAGCTCCCCCGAGGCGGGGCCGCCCTACAGCGGCTGGCCCGCATCGAGCTTTCGGGTCTAGACCCCTGCGTCAAGGAGTTGGAGGTCGTCGCTGCCGCCGATGTCACCAACCCGCTTACTGGCCCGGAGGGCGCCTCGCTGGTGTACGGCCCGCAAAAGGGCGCGTCGCTGGGGGTGGCCCGGGAGCTGGACCGGGCCTTGGCCCACTACGCGGAGGTTATCCAGCGGGACCTGGGGGTTGACGTAACACACATACCCGGGGCAGGGGCCGCCGGCGGGCTGGGGGCGGGTCTCTTGGCCTTCCTGGGAGCCACCATCAGGCCGGGAATAGACCTGGTGTGCGAGCTGCTGGGGCTGGACGAGAGGCTAGAGAGAGCCCATCTGGTGCTCACCGGTGAGGGGCGTATAGATGGCTCCACGGTCTTTAATAAGGCGCCCATCGGGGTGGCCCAGCGGGCCAAAGCCAGGGACATACCCGTGCTGGCGGTGACGGGCTCTCTAGGGCCGGGCTACGCGGCGGTGTACCAGCACGGGATAGACGTGGTGGCCTGTATGACGGAGGGTGGCATAGGGCTAGCGGAGGCCCTGGAGCGGGCCTACGAGCTGGTGCAAGATACCACGGAGCGGGCCTTGCGGCTGCTACTCCTGAAAGGAAAAGTCTCCCAGGAGTAGCAGGTACACCTCCCGGGGCCCGTGGACGCCAATGACCAGCGTCTGCTCAATATCGGCGGTGCGGCTGGGGCCGGTGATGAAGCTCATGTAGGTGCTCAGGGTGGGATTGTTCTTCTTGTTCTTATAGAATGCTAGCGTCCGCAGCACCAACAGGTCGTCCAGGGTCTCCACCATCTGTTCTGGCTCCACCAGCGCCAGGTGAAGCGGGGGCAGCAAGGATACCAGGCGGCTGACGCCTCGCCGGGGGATGAGGACGCAGGTGCCGGTTTCAGCGATGGCGTAGTCCACCCCGGTGAGCCCCAGCTCGGCCAGGGAGGCCTCCCGGTGCAGGCCCTCCCGGGTACCGCCGACGCCCAGGGCCATGGGGGTGACCCTGACGCCCAGGTCCTCTAGGGTGTGGTGTAGGTGGAGCTTGCGGAACACTGGGTACTCCGCGCGCACGATGCGCTGCACCCCCTTCTCCTGTACCAACTGACGGATCTGGAGGGAGGCCTCTTCAGCGTTCCGGGCCCGGAGCACCTGCCACCCTGCCTGGGATGCCTGGGATGCTAGCCGCTCTGCTAGCTGGGGACGCTGAGCGTCCAGCCGCTGCCGGATGGCGAGCACTCTCTCCTCCAGCGCGGTCAGGTCCTCCTTCAGCCCGAGGGAGTCCTGTGCAGGGGTATCGGCCTCCCTGCCCAGTGCCTC
>JBHIBI010000027.1:0-11222 GCA_046758985.1 Dehalococcoidia bacterium | reverse complement strand
ATTCCTGACCGCCGCTACCTTCCTGGCTGAGGTGGGAGACGTGGCCCGCTTCCCCTATGCCTTCTGCCACTCTTGGGCGAGCGAGACCGGATTCCGATGCCGCTTAGAGACTTTGTGGAAGCTTGATGCTTCTTTGCACGTGGCAGCTCAAATAGTACCCTGAAAGTTCTGTCTATTAACAACCTTGGGGAACTCGCTGTATAAGATGCAGAACTGCCCCAGCTCGGCGGGTAACCGGTACGAGGAGGCCCAGCGGCACCGGGGTTGAGACCCCTTCCGCTAGTACCCCCGGGCCTCGGCGATGCGGAACGTGTCCACGCCGCCGTGGACCAGCCCTTTTTCGCCGTCCACCAGGATACCCAGGGGCGTGGCGAAGTTGGTGTCACCGGGGCTCTCCTCCACCACCTCAACGTTATGTCCCCTGGCCCGCAGCTCCTCTCGCACCGGCTCAGGGATACGGGAGTCCACCAGGGTAAGCCGGGCGCTGGCGTCCACCCGGGGCTGGGCGATGGCCTCCTGTACTCCCATATCGAACTCCAGCACGTTCAGCAGCACCTGGGTGTTGGCGTTGATGATGCGCCGTCCCCCGGGGGCACCCTCGGCCAGGTAGGGTCGCCCGTCCCGCAGCACCAGCACCGGGGCCATATTGGTCAGCGGCCTCTTCCAGGGAGCGATGGAGTTGACAAAGCCTGGCTTGGGATTGAACCAGATCATGCCGTTGTTCAGCAGCACCCCCGTGCCAGGGACGACCACCTTGGAGCCGAAGACGCTAACTGCGGTCTGCGTACAGGAGACCAGATTGCGCTCCCGGTCCACCACGTTGAAGTGGGTAGTGCACCCGTCCCCCACGGGGCCGGAGGGAGTCAAAGAGGAGGGACGGGCTGCCGGAGCCCCCTGGTGCTTCCAGGGGCCGTGAAGGGCCCGGGTAGAGTAGAACACCCAGGGTTCGGTCTCCCCCAGCTCCGGCTCCAGGGCGGCGCGACGCCGGTCTACCGCCTGGGCCAGCTCCCGCGCGTATGCAGGGGAGAGCAGAGCGGGTAGGGGCACCGGCACCACCCCAGCGTCGCCCAGGTAGTGGTACCGGTCGGCGAAGGCGTGGCGAGCCGCCTCGATGAACAGGTGGAGCCCCTCCGCCGAGTTGTGGCCCAGGTCCCACAGGTCGAAGTGCTCCAGGATGTTGAGGGTTTGGAGGAGCGTCGTCCCCCCGTGGGCCATGGGCGCCGCCAGCACCTCAGCGCCGCGGTACGAGACACGAACCGGCTCCCGCACCTCGGCCCGGTACTCCGCCAGGTCCTTCTCAGTCAGCAGCCCGCCGTTGCGCCGCATCTCCTCGGCTATGGCCGCAGCCACATCGCCCCGGTAGAAGGCCTCAGGGCCCCGCAGGACGATCTCCCGTAGTACCTGGCCCAGCTCCCGCTGCACCAGCCGGTGGCCGGGTCGGGGGTAAAAGCGTGGGGGGAAGCCTCCCGGCAGGAACACCTCCCGGCTGGGGGGAAAGCGGGAGAGCCCGGGCATAGCGTTGGCAATATGGGCCGCCAGGTACCAGGACACCTCGAAGCCCTGCTCGGCGTAGTGAATGGCCGGCTCCAGCAGCTCCTCCAGGGGCCGGCTGCCGTAGCGCTGGTGGGCCAGGCACAGCCCCGCCACCGTGCCGGGAACAGTTACCGAGCGGTGTCCTTCAATGTTCTCCTGGCCCTCGGTGTCGTACAGGGCAATGGCGACGGAGGGCGGACCCTCCAGCACCCGGAACATCTCCGGCTGGGTCCCCCTGGGAGCCCTGGGCAGGTAGTCGACCACCTCGGTCAGGCCCCTCTGAGGTTGGTGAACCAGCATGATGCCACAGCCGCCCAAGGAGGTCATCATGGGCTCCACCACGCAGATGGCAAAGCCGGTGGCCACGGCGGCGTCCACGGCGTTGCCGCCCCGCTTGAGCACCCCCAGCCCCGCCTCGGCGGCCAAGGGGTGCTTGGCGGTCACCATACCGTTCTCGGCGACCACCTCCTCCTTGCTGGGCCACCAGGTACTGCGCAAGCCCATCGCCTGCCCCTTAGCCTCAACCTACCCCAAGAATCTGAGAGGATGCTTCGCTGCGTTCAGAATGACAGCTACACGCTCTTTGTCACCCTGAGCCCCGATGTATTAGGGCGAAGGGTCTCCTCTGCCAGCGCTGCTAGGGGTGGAGCATGACCCGGAAGGCGCCCCCCTCCCTGGCCTTGAAGGTCTCCCAGGCCTCACCAAAGGCCTCCAGGGGGAAGTGGTGGGTGATGAGAGGCTTCACCTTGACCTGGCCCCGGGCCAGCAGCTCCAGGCCTCGCCGCGAGATCCCCCTGGGATTGGCCAGGGAGCCCACCACCTCCAGGTGGCCCCGCACGATGAGGCTCAGGTCCACGTGGAGCATCCGGCCGGGGGACGTGGCCCCCGCCAGCACTACCCTTCCACCCCGCCGCACCATCTGGATGGCCAGGGCAGCGGCCTCCTCCGTCCCTGCGAACTCGATGGCCAGGTCGGCCCCTTTGCCACCCAGCAGCTCGTTCACTCGGGCCACAGGGTCGGAGGTCTCCGAAAGGTTCACCGTCGCATCAGCACCCAAGGAAAGACCCAGCTTCAACCGCTCCTCCCTGGTGCCCACCAGCACCACCGTCGCCGCCCCCAGGGCCCGGGCCACTTGGACCGAGAGCAGGCCGAAGGCCCCCGGCCCCAGCACTACCACCCTCTCGCCGGCCTGCAGCCTGCCCCGCTCCGCCACTGCCAGGGCAACGCCGATGTTATCGGTGAAGGCCCCCTCATCGAAGTCCAGGGAATCGGGGAGGGGATGCAGCGCCTTGACGGGGACGGCGCAGTACTCCGCCATCCCGCCGGGGACGGTGATGCCGATGTGGGCATGGCCAGCGGCCACGTTTCCGTAGTTCTCACAGAGGGTGTACATGCCCTGGAGGCAGGGCGGACAGCTCCCGCAGCCCACGTGGATCTCCACCCCCACCCGCGCTCCAGGCTCCACCTGGGTCACCCCATCGCCGACCTCCACCACCTTGCCGCTCCATTCGTGCCCCGGGATGTGGGGGAAGGTGGTGCCTGGGAACAGGCCGGCAAAGATCTTGAAGTCGGTGCCGCAGATGGTGGTGGACTTCACCCGTACCAGGGCCTGCCCCGGACCGGGCCGGGGGTCGGGCACCTCCTGGATGGCGAACTCGTTGGGCCGGGGATAGACCACCGCCTTCATAGTGCCCTAGTCCGGGTTGGGCTTGACCAGCACCTTCAGAGCCCCATCGATGCGCTTGGTGAAGGTCTCGTAGGCCCGGTCAAACTCCCTCAGGGGGAAGGTGTGGGTAATCACGGCCCTGACGTTGAGCCTGCCCGATGCGATGAGAGAAATGACCTCTGGGCAGGCATTCGGGCTTCCCCGCACGCCGTACAGGTCCATCTCCTCCAACACCAGGCGCTGCAAAGGCAGCTCCACGGATTCCAGGGGTACGCCGGTGAGCACCACCCGGCCACCCCTCCGGGTCATCTCCACCGCATCCCTGGGCGTGCTCCCCCTAGCGGCACAGTCCACGGTGAGGTCGGCCCCTCTGCCCTTCGTCAGCTCCCGAACACCCTGCGGCCCATCGCCCTGGGAGTTGTTCACCACCTGGTTTCCCAGAGCAGCCGCTGTCTTGAGGCGTTCCCCACGTCCCACCACGATGACTTGGCCCGCTCCCATGGTCGAGGCACACTGGGCCGTCAGCAGCCCCAGGGGTCCCGGCCCGATGATGGCCACCGTGTCGCCGGGCTCCACCCTCCCCCGCTTCACCCCATGCAGGGCGATGGAGCTAGCATCCACCAGGGCGCCCTCCTCCAAGCTCATGGTGTCGGGAATCTTGTAGACGCTCTTGATAGAGCTATTGTGGTACTGGCACAGGGCGCCGGGAGTGTAGTGGCCGTACTGGCGGTGTCCCAGCTCCTCGTGGCCGTAGTTGTCACACAGGTTGTAGCGGCCGATGGTACACATGCGGCAGTAGCCGCAGCCGGCGTGGGAGGTCCCCGCCACTCGGTCCCCCACTTGAAAGCCAAACCCCTCGGCATCCTCGCCCAGCTCCACGACGACCCCCGACCACTCGTGGCCCGGGGTGAAGGGATAGGCACGGGGCCACCCCCTGTCCTGGAAATGACCCTGGATGATCTCGTGATCTGTCCCACAGATAGCCACCGAGTCTACCTGGCAGAGCACCTCCCGGGGGCCGGGATGCGGTACCTGAGCCTCCCAGACCTCGAACTGGTTGGGCCCCAGCAGAGTCAAGGCATCCATAGTCCTGGGGATCGCCTTAGCCTTTGGGACTGTTTGCATGGCTTACTCCTCCACAAAGGCAACGACCCGGCAGAAGGCGGCCTCCCCACGCACCCACCGCCAGGGGAAGGCCCCCAGGGTCACCCTCCGGTTGAGCACCTGTACCAGGTCACCCCCCATGTTCTCCACCAGGGGCACGTTGTGCCTGCCCGTGGTCCGGTGGGCGTAGAGCATCTTCCTCTTGGGCAGGACCTGCTCGATGGGCCGTCCCATCTTCGCCTCGAACTCTTCCACCGCGTCGGGCCGCATATCACGGATGGCCGTGTCCAGCGGGTGCTCAAAGGCCGGGGTATCCACCCCGATCCACTTGACCCGCTTGGCGATGAGGTAGTCCACCAGCTCGGGAGTAGGCCCAGGGTGCCGAGCAAAATAGGCATCCTCGTTCTGCTCCTCCGAGAGCCAGTTATACCGCTGCCAGCCTGTATGCAGGACCACGATGTCCCTCTCCTGGACCGGCTCTGGGGCAGCCTGCTCCACCAGCTCGACCGTTATACGGGTCCAGTCCTCCACACGGGAGCTCAAGTCGATGACCAGGCCCGTCCCGTATAGATCCTCGATGGGGACGCTGGCCATATCACGACCGGTGGGGCTGAGGTGCCGGGGGGCATCCATGTGAGTGCCCACGTGCATGGCGCTCTTCAAGATGAGACTGAAGATGTTGTTCCGGGCGAAGGTGTGGAAGGCTTCCACCTGGGGGTTGGGGAAGTAGGGCCACGGTGGGGTCTCAATGCTCCAGGGCTGGGTCAGGTCGATAACCTTCGTCACCAGGCACCTCCTTACCACAGGGTTCTCGCGGTTTCGATGATGGGAGGAAAGACACCTCGCCGGACAAAAAGGACCCCTTCTAAATACCATGGTTCCCAAACTCTCGGCCTACGACGGTGCTAATCTAGCTACCCTGGCAACCTTTGTCAAGGGACGACGCCGGTGAGAGGGCAACCACGCTGCCGTGGGCGGCTCTCCGTAAACTCGAGACTGGCTCTCCAAAAGGGTGTGTGCCCCCGAGCCCTCCCCACCCCAGGGTAAGGCACTCGCCTCCGCCTGGATGAAGGAATTCGTAAAGGGGTATAGCTGAGTCTGTACCATTCCCCTCCCTAGCAGGGTAATGCACTTGACAAGCCTCCAAAGAGGTGCTATTATCCCGTCCAGCTTGAGAAATACTTCTCCTTTAGGAGTAGGAGGGGGGGTGAAAGCTTTCCACTTGAGGGGTACCCGGCAATCCAGTACGGATGAGCAGTTAAGAGTTAGGTAATCCACCCCGCTGAAGGACAATCCCAGGCAGGGGGTGGAGTTCGTATCGGTACCAGGGATCACGCAATAAGGAGGTGTCCCAATGTACCTTGGACGTTCGAGGAGATTCCTCGCTTTAAGTATTGTCTCGGTACTCCTGCTGGCGGTGGCTGCCGCCTGTGCTGCGGCTACCCCCACTCCTACCCCCAGGCCTACGCCGACACCTACCCGACCGCCGCCTACCCCGACGCCCACCGTAGCGGTGGCGACGCCAACCCCAACGCCCACCCGGCGGGCCGTAGCGACGCCGACTCCCACCACCCCAGCTCCTGCGCGGCCTGCGGTTCCCGCCCTGACCAGCTACTGGAACCCCGTGGACCGGGACCTGAACCCCGCCACGCCTCTCTACGGCGGTGTGTTCGTCAAGTCCCACGAGGAGCTGCTAGCCCACTTCGGCGTGTGGGAGCAGTCGGGTGACATTGACAACGCCACCAACCCCAGCTACAACCACCTGGTCCGGCTGGACCCCTATGACATTGGCGCGGGCACCATCCTGCCCGACCTGGCCTACGCCTGGGAGGTGGACGACGACGCGGCAGGTGTCACCTTCTACCTCCGGGAGGGCGTCACGTTCCACGACGGCGCCGACTTCACCTGTGAGGACCCCCTGGCAACCCTCAGCGAGATCCGCGACCCCCAGCAGTTGGCCAGCAGCCAGGGGCAGGGCGCTATCACCTTCGTCACCGATGTGAGCTGCACCGACGACTTTACCCTCCGGGTAGACTTCGCGAGCGCCAATGCCGCTGGTCTCATGCCCTTCGTGGACCGGCCCTTTGTCATCTTCGACAAGGACTGGTTTGACGCGGGCGGGCGCGAGGGCGCCTTCACCACCATCAACGGAACTGGCCCCTTTAGGCTGGTGGAGTCCACCGGTGGCGGCGAGCACACGGTGTTCGAGAAGAACCCCGACTACTACATCCCCGAGCTGCCCTACCTGGACGGCCTGGAGATCTTCGGCATCGTGGATGAGGGTGCCCAGCTTGCGGCCATCCGCACAGGCGCGGTCCGCTGGCACTGGCTCCGCAACCCCGGCCAGTTCAACACCCTGGTGGAGGAGGGGAACACCTGGGTCCAGGAGCGGGCCACCTTCGGCTTCTCCGCCATCTGGTACAACATCAACGAGCCGCCCATGGATAACCTGCGCGTCCGCCAGGCCATCAACATGGGCATCGACCGGGCGGCGGCCGTTGCCACGGTGCAGGAGGGCCACGGCGCCATCGGGCCGGTGCTCAACCCCGGTAGCTCCTTCGCCCTTGACGCAGCAACCACGTGCAGCGAGCTCCCCTGGGCCTGTGCCACCGCCACCAGCGCCGACTATGACGCCCTGAGGGCAGAGGCCATCTCCATCCTCAACGAGGAAGGGTTCGACTTCGACGCGGTTTACCCCCAGATGGTGGAGGACGACGCCCAGGTCATCGCCCGCTCCACCTTCCTCCAGCAGCAGTTGGCGCTGATGGGCATCCAGACCGAGGTCGAGTTCGTGGCCTCAGCGGCCGCCCGGATCCGGGCCACGGAGGGCGACTTCGGCGTCATCACCTCCTGGAACCGCACCATGCCTGGTGGTGGTGACCCCACCATCGGCATAGGCGGCTACTTCGCCTGCGGCACCGGCCAGAACTTCGTCAACTGGTGCGACGACCGGACGGAGCAGTTGCTGGCCGACGTGACCGCGGAGACGGATTTCGTGGCCCGCAAGGCCATCGCCGACGAGCTGAATCTCTACCTCTCCCAGCAGGTGATCCAGGTGCCCCTCTTCTGGGAGGCGGAGCAGACAGCGGAGTGGCCGGAGATCATGGGCCACCTCATGTACCCCATGCCCTTCAATAACCGGAAGTTCGACAACATCTGGATCGACGAGAGCCAGCCGGAGGGCGGGGGCTACATCAATATCGACACCCGCTAGACTACGGGGTACAACCAGGCGGGCCACCCAAGAGAATCCCGGGTGGCCCGCCTGACGGCACCATGCGGGTGTGGCTAATAACGGAAAGGGCGCGGCACCTGGTTCACTCGCGGAGTGGGCCAGGTGCTGCCTTGAATGAAGGTGTGGAGGCTGAGCCCAGCCCATGCACCCAGATGGGTCATGAATGGTCTGCACGCTTTTGCCGTCACCGTGTTTCCTCGCTTTCTTGTCACCCTGAGCGACGCCCTGAGGTCTTCAAGTGAGCCTCAGACGAGAGCCTCTGCCGAAGGGCCTTTATCGAAGAGCTCAGAATGACAGGGAGGCGCGTACACATAAACGCCAGGCAATCTGGATTGACACCAGGTGCGTATCATAGGTACACTAAGAATACCCTCATCCGGGGATAGCAACACGGTCAGCCTCTTTCAGGAGTAACCGGTGCGGGAATACATCCTAAGGCGCCTAGTCCTCTTCATTCCCACGGCCTTCGGCGTCTCTGTACTCATCTTCCTCATGCTCCGGGTCATCCCCGGGGACTACGCCGCCACCCTGGTGCTGGGAGGACGAACGGGCGGTGTCTTCGACCGAGGGAAGATCGAGGAGGTACGCCACAAGCTGGGCCTGGACCGGCCCCTGTACGTGCAGTACGGGACATGGATAAAGGACCTCTTCGGCCCGTCGCTCGGGGGCAAATCCCTGGTGACCAGCCGACCGGTATCACGAGACTTCCTGCCGGCCATTCAGGTCAGCGCCGAGGTGGCGCTGCTAGCCATTATCCTGGCTATGGTCATCGCCGTCCCTGGGGGGATTATCGCCGCCGTGGCCCAGGACAAGGTACCGGACTACATTCTGCGTTCCCTCAGCATGGCCTTCCAGGCCATGCCCAGCTTCTGGCTAGGCATGATCATCATTCTCATTCTCGTGAGAAGCTTCGACTGGATACCGCCTCTGGGCTTCACGGGCTTCTTCGAGAATCCCTGGAAAAACATCCAGCAGGTGTTCTTTCCCGCCCTAGCAGTGGGAGCCCGGGGTTCGGCGGATATGCTGCGCATGACCCGCTCCGCAGTACTGGAGGTGGTCCGCGAGGACTATATCCGTACAGCCTGGGCCAAAGGCCTCGCTGCTCGCACGGTGCTGTATATCCACGTGCTGCGCAACGCCCTGCTGCCGGTGGTCACCCTGGCGGGCTTCGAGATTGTCTTCTTGCTGGGCGGCGAGGTGATCATCGAGCAGGTGTTCAACCTACCGGGGGTGGGGAAGATGTTCGTCCGGGCAGCAACCCTACGGGACTACCCCACCATCCAGGCCATCATCATGTTCGTGGCCGTGGTGGTGTTAGTGGCTAACCTCACGGTGGACCTGCTCTATGCCTGGCTGGACCCGCGGATCCGCTACACCTAGCCGGAGGCTAGCAAGAGCACTAGGGGAACGCTGAGAAGAGTATCGAGAACGATGGCGACCTCCTTTGGGCGAGTGGAAGAGGCTGTCCTGACCATCCCGCCGCGGCGGCGGAAATCGCCGCTCCAGCGGTTTTGGTTCTACCTACAGCACAAGCCTCTGGGCACCTTCGGGTTTGCCATCATGGCGATCATCATCATTGTGGGCATCTTCGCCACCTGGCTCGCCCCTCACCCCTTCGCCTTCGCCTATTACGACGATGCCCAGGTGGCACCTAGCCTCGAGTACCCCATGGGGACCGACCGGTTCGGCAGAGACATCTTCTCCCGCATTATCCACGGAGCACGGATCTCCTTGCAGGTAGGCTTCCTGGCGACCATGCTGGGCACCGGAGTGGGAGCTGTCCTCGGGCTTGTGTCGGGCTACTTGATGGGCAAGTTTGACATGATCCTCCAGCGCTTCCTGGACATGCTCATGTCCTTCCCTGATCTCATCCTGGCCCTGGTCATCGTAGCGGTCTTGGGGCAGAACCTGATATGGGTGATTGTGGCCATTGCCGTCACCATCCTTCCGCGGGGGGTCCGGGTAGTCCGCTCCTCCACCATCTCTCTGCGGGAGATGGACTTCGTCACCGCTTCCCGGGCCATCGGCGCCTCCAACCGCCGCATCATACTGCGGCACATCGCCCCCAACACGGTGGCGCCTTTCCTCATCATCATGTCCGCCATGTTCGGCACCGCCATTCTGACGGAGGCTGGCCTCAGCTTCCTAGGGCTAGGCGTTCCCGAGCCCTACCCCTCCTGGGGGAGAATGCTGGCCGGAGATGCCGCAGTGTACGCCGAGACGGCGCCCTGGATGGTCATCTTCCCCGGCTTGGCTATCACCATTACTGTGCTGGGATTCGCCTTCGCCGGCGATGCCCTTCGGGACATCCTCGACCCCCGGTTGCGGGGCCGGTAGCCCCAACGACGCCGTAAAGAGGTATCCCCCAGCCTACACTTCTGGCCGGGGGATATGTTTACCTGGTACTTGGTCTTGGCTACCCGATGGATATGCCCTTCTTCCCGCAAGTGGCTTCAACCGCCAAAGGGCACTCCTCTCTATAAGCGCTGGGGAAAGCCCTCTCCCGGCAGGGCCTACTTGAGCCTGGCAACGATGGTGAAGGGGGTGGCCCCGGCAGCGGGCTCTTGTTGCTCCCCGCGCGATGTCGCGGCCAGCCGCACGAAGGCGAAGCTGCCCATCTTGTCCAGCGCCTCCATGTAGCTCTCCATAGCTAAGGGGTCAATAGCCTCGCCGGTGAGGGAGATAGTATTGCCCACGTAGGTTACCGACTGCAGGCGGACTCCGTGGGCCTCGCTCTCACCGATGATGAACTCTCGAAGCAGGTCCTTCTCCGCCCGCGCCTCCATAGCCTTCCGTGCCAGGTAGCTGCTAAAGAGGGCCAGGAGGTAGAACAGGGCCACCTGGCTGGCCAGGAGCGCCCCTGCCCCCTCCACATTCCCCTCCCGCCAGGCGGTCCCCACGTACAGGACGGAAAACAGCGTGGCGCTGAAGAGGCCGCTGGTGTATCCCAGATAGATGGTGTGATACATGATAAAGAGGGGAATGAGGATGAAAGCGAAGTTGTTGATCCCCACCGCCCCACCAGCGTAGTGCACCAAGAGGGTGACAGCCACCGCATCCACGGCGACCATGCTGAGGGTGAGATAGACCAAAGAGGCACCCTGAGTGAACCTGGAGGCGATCCGGGAGAGCACCAAGGGGCCTAGGCCAAGGGTATAGATGGCAAAAAGGACCACCACGATCACGGTGGGAAGGAGGCTGATGTCCTCGAACTCTTGCTGGCGAAAAAAGACCGTGCTCGCCACGACCACTAAGGCCAGCAGCCTGAACCTGCGGGTCTCTTGCTCCGTACTAAAGATGTGCGCCGGAGGCACCATGGGGTTCATGCCTATCAGTCTACCACCTTGGCCTGGGGTTTGCCAAGGGAGCACGGGCCGTTTCTTAATGATTTCCTCCAACCATGCCCCAATAATAGTTCGGATTACGGCACGCCAGAACCCTCTCCCTGACGAAGCTGACAGCGACGTCCTGGAGGTGTGTCAACCCCCGCTCCAGAGGCTGGCGAAACCGAAGGGGACGCCCCTCAGGGCATCCCCTTCTCTCCTAACCCAGGAGTGGAGCGGGTGATGGGATTCGAACCCACGCCCATCTGCTTGGGAAGCAGACACTCTACCTCTGAGTTACACCCGCACCTAGCCTTATGGTAGGTTGGGCCTTGCGGATTGTCAACATACTTGACTGGGG
>JBHIBI010000026.1:0-11557 GCA_046758985.1 Dehalococcoidia bacterium | reverse complement strand
GGCTGATGTGGAGCAGCTGGGCCTGGACGGTGTAGACCGCGGGCTCTTGCACATCCGCTACCCAGAAGCTCTCTCGGTGGCCCAGGGGGAGGTCCTGGGGCCAGGGCTGCTCCAACCGCCGGTGCATCGGTTCCCGGCTCTTCAACCGGAGCTGCTGGGCAAGGGTGGGGGGGTCCAGAGGCGGGGGCGCAGGTACCCGGGTGAGGAGCTCTGAAGGCGTGGGTGTCGGGGAAGGGGAGGGCTGCGGAGCGACGAGGGGGGTGGGTGTGGCGGTGGGCGCGGCTAGGGTAGGTGTGGGCGTGGGTGAAAGCGAGGGCCGCGGGACGCAGGCGACGACTACCGACAGGAATAGGGCAATCAACAGCGCCAGCAACGCCCGGAGCCCTCCTACTCGCCGTCCATCGGTAGGAGGGTGATGGAGCTGGCACCCTCGCATCTGGTGTCCCACGCCTTCCTCTTCTCTCCGCACGTTACCACAGGTGGGGTGCTCCCTCAACACGCTCCAGCCCGACTGGGGCGTGGCAGGGTGCAGCCCTGTGCCTGGCAAGGGCTGCCGGAATGGCGTATACTTTGCCGTGACGTATTTCGTCGGGGAGTCTCAGAGTGAGGCAGCATGCTAGCGGGCAGCGCTACCTATGGATCGTGGTGCTGCTCTCCTTTTTGGGCCAGGGCGGTAGTGCCAGCCTCTATCAGGGCCTGCCGCCCCTCTACATCTTTATTAAGGAGGAGTTCCACCTCTCCCAGGCGCAGGTGGGCCTGATCACCTCCACCCTCACCGGGGGAGGCATCATCACCTCCCTGGTGGTGGGCCGTGCCCTGGACCGGTACGGTGTCCGCTGGGTCCTGCCCCTGGGGCTCTTACTGCTCAGTGGTGTACTCCTGGTCTTCTCCCAGGGGCGTAGCCTGGGCCAGATCCTGGCCATCGGCTTTCTGGCGGGCACCGTGGCCACGGTGGGCTTCCCCGGGAGCAGCAAGGTGGTGGTGGACTGGCTCCCCGTCCGACTCCGGGCCATCGGGATGAGCCTGAGATACACCAGCGTCCCCATCACCGGGAGCGTTGCCGCTGCTGTGCTGCCCGCACTGGCCCTGGCGTTGAGCTGGCGCTACGCTGCAGGGCTCCTAGCCCTCAACATCCTGATCGCCGCCGTCGTCATCGCCCTCTTTTATCGGGAGGGACCGCTGGCACGTCCCATGCAGGCCGGTAGGGACTCCTTTGTTCGACAGATGAGGCGGGTGGTGAGGAACCGCAACCTCCTGATCGCCACCGTGTTTCAGACCACTCAGGTGAGTCTTCAGATCGTCGTGGTGAGCTATCTGGTCCTGTTTCTCAAAGAGGCCCTCCTTTTCTCCGTGGTGGTGGCCGGGGCCTTTCTGGCCATCGTCCAGTTCAGCAGCGCGGGGGGCAGCATGCTCTGGGGGGTGGTAAGCGACGGACTTTTGGGGGGGAGGAGGGTAGTGGTGCTGGTCATCGTGGGGGTCCTCTCCATGCTGCTGCTGTTGCTCATGGCCCTGCTCACGCCTAGCACACCCTTCTGGATGGTCCTGCTCTTGGTCATCGGAATAGGCATGACGGTACCCGCGTGGCAGGGTGTGCATACCGCCCTGGTGGCCGAGATAGGGGGAGCGGGTCTGACGGCCACCGCCCTGGGCTTCACCGGCACCTTCAGCCGGGCCGGCGTCCTGGTTGTCCCACCCCTCTTCGGTCTGCTGGTGGACCTGAGTGACGGGAGCTACCGGGCGGCCTGGCTGGCCGCCGCTGTCCTGGCAATCCTGGGCACCTTCAGCCTGCTGCTGCTGCGGGAGAGCCGCCCCCAGGTGCAGCCCGAGGAGCCGGTCCGGCCCCCTGGACCGAGGGGCTAACCCGCTGCTGGGGCTCTCCCTGGAACTTGACACGTGGGGAGAGCGTGCTATTGCACAAGTACCATGGGGTATATCAGGCCCGCCAAGCTGCCGAAGCGGCGCATCTCCCGGCGGGACTACACTCAGGAGGACCTCCACCGGCGCTACCAGGGTGCCCTGGAGGGGGGCGGAAGGGAGGAGCGGGTGGGGGAAGGGCAGCGTGAGAGGGCTGGCTTCGGCGAGCTAAGTGTCCCTCGCTGGTAATGCCTCACTCCTCGCCCTGCATTGTGGCTTTCTCGAGCCGGGCCTTCAGGGCCTCCCGCTGACGTTGGTAGTCTTGTTCGGAGACCTCCCCGCGCGCAAAGCGGTCATCTAGGCTGGCGATGGCCTGGATCAGAGCCTGAGGGTCCTCCTCCAGAGAGGCATCCGTGGAAGCCTGGCCCCCCAGAGGAGCAACGGCGGTCCGCCTTCTCCGTAGGAGCGCCCACACCACCAGGGCCAGCAGGGCCGCACCGACACCCGCGGGGATGGCTACCGTCCCGAAGGTGCCCTCAGTTACCCCTCGCCGGAGCTGCTGAAGGAGCGAGGGTTGGGAGAGGCCCCGCAGCTCTAGCGAAAGGCTGGCCCCCACCTCCAAGTCGCTCCCCTCGAACACCTGGAACTGCACCCCCTCCATGGTCACCAAAGGCCCAGCGGTCAGGCCGGGCCAGTACATTGCTCCCACCTCCTGGGGCACCAGCACCTGGAAGGAGCGGGCACCGAAGGGGAAGGAGCGCTCAAAGCTCAGGGTGCCGCCTTGATAGGCGAGTTGGTAGGAAAGGATGACCTCGTGGGTACCAGGCGGCACCGGCGACATCAGGGCGAAGCCCCGGTCCACCTCGACGGTGTGCCCACTGGGCAGTGAGGTGATGGCCGAGAGATCGCTGTAGCCCGGAGGGAGGGAGAAGCGGAGCACCTGCATCCCTGGCTGGGCCGGGTCGGTGACGAAGGCCCGGTCCCCCGGGTTCTCCAGCGAGATGAGCTCCACCACCGTCAGGGCCTGCTGCTCCGGGTCTGCACTGGTGACCATCATGATGTTGGTCCCCACCCGGATGGCTTCACTAGAGTCGGTGGTCTCGTATACCACCAGCTCCACCCCCTCAGAAGGCTCCACCACCTGGACGTTATAGGGCACCCCCTGGTACTCGGTAGTAAGTACATAGATGTACTGGTCACCGGTGGGGATGTTGGGGAAGGTGAACCCAGCCCCCTCATCGGAGGTGGTGACCTGGCTCGTCACGGGCTCGTTGCCCCTGAAGATCCTGAGGGTCACCTCTAGGGCCCCGGGTTCCTCCGCTCCCGACGTGCCGTTGCGGACCTGCCCGGCCAGCACGGCGGTGTCCTCCCCCTGGGCGGCAACCACGGTGGGGAGCAGGTAAAGGGTGAGCAGGACGACGCCCAGGCGGAGAGGGGATACCAAGGATAGGGTCATGATGTGGAGGTGCCGGACGGGTCTGGGGGATCTGCCCCACAGTCGGGGCAGACCTCGGTTCCAGCGTCCAGGTGCTGGCCGCAGGTGGGACAGAAGCGGAGGGCCTCGGCAGGGGACCGGAACTGCCGCAACGCCAGGACTCGCTCCTCCAGCGCCTGGTCGAGGTTCAGCAGCCGGTGCTCTAGCCGCTCCTGCTCCCGCAACACCGCGGCCGCCCGCAGCCGGTAGGCACGCAGCCGGGTCTGGTACTCCTCCTCGCCGACGTTGGCCAGCGCGTAGTCCAGCTTGAGGGTCCTGATCTCTTCGTAAATGGCCTCCCGCCGGGCCTGTACCATCTCCAGGGCGTCCCACTCGGTCCTGGCCAGGCTGCTGCGTGCCCGGCGGAAGGGCAGCGCCAGGACCACCAGGCAGACCAGGGCCAGGGCTGCACCGGCTAGCAGCCCCATACGTGCCCCTCCTCCACCAGCTCGACAAGGGCAGCCATAGCCTTCTCCTCGGCTCCGTGCATCAGGTGGTCACCCGTGGCGCTGGTGCCATCGCCCGCCGCGTCTGGCTCACCCGGGCTACAGCCTGCTCCCGCTGGGGCCAGAGGGCCACCACCGTTCCTAGAATGAATACCGGGCCCGCTACCCACATCCACATGACCAGGGGGTTGATGAAGACGCGGAAGATGATGGAGCCGTCGTCGAGAACCTCGCTGGGGATGACGTAGAAGTCCTCCACGGGGGTGGAGCGGATGGCTGCCCGGGCGACGGTGAGACGCTGCTGGGGATAGATACTGCGGCGCGGGGTCAACTGGCTGACGAAGGCGCCGTCCTTGAGGAAATTGACGGTGGTGACGAACTCGATGCGGTCCCTCCCCTCGAAGGCCTGGCCGTCCACGTATTGGATGGCATATCGGCCCACCGTGACCTCCTCGCCGGGCAGGAGCCGCACGTCCCGCTGCACGTCGAAGAAGGAGGAACCGGTAATGCCCAGGGCCAGCAGCACAATGGCCAGATGCACGATGTACCCTCCGTAGCGAGGGCGGTTCCCCACCAGGAGCCGCAGGAAGGCGACCAGGTACGGCTCCCCCTTGCTATGCCGAGCCCGAGTCCCCCGGGCCCACTCCTGGAGGATGGCGGTGGCGACCAGGGCGCACAGGCCGAAGGCAAAGAGGGCATAGGGATTGCCCACCCCCAGGACGGCCAGCAGCACTACCAGGCCCAGTGCCGCCACACCGGGCACTAGCAGGGCCTGCTTCAGCGTTTGTGCGTTGGCCCGTCGCCACGGCAGGAGGGGACCCACGCCCATGAGGAAGATCAGCGCCAGAAACAGGGGGCCGTTGACCTGGTTGTAGAAGGGCGCCGCTAGCGATACGGTCACCCCCTGGAGTGCCTGGGATATGAGAGGAAAGATGACGCCCCACAGGGTCACCAGGGCGATGCCCAGGAAGAGCAGGTTGTTCACCAGGAAGGCCGCCTCCCGGGAGAGGGCCGACTCCAGGCTCTGGCTGCTCTTGAGGCGGTTATAGCGCCAGAGGAACACCAGGCCGGAGGCCAGCATGGTAGCTGCCATGAAGCTGAGGAAGGTCCAACCCAGGGCCGACTGGGCGAAGGAGTGCACCGAGGGCACTGGCCCTCCCCGGTTGAGAAACATGCCGAACTGGGCAAAGCCGAAGGCGATGATGATGAGGGCCAGGTTCCACATGCGGAACATGCCCCGGCGCTTCTGCACCATGATGGAGTGGATGAAGGCGGTCAGCACCAGCCAGGGCATGAGCCCGGAGTTCTCTATGGGGTCCCAGCCCCAGTAGCCGCCCCATCCCAGGATGGTGTAGGCCCACCAGGCCCCCAGCAGCAGGCCCGAGCCCAGCATGGCCCAGGCCACCAGCCCCCAGGTCCTTCCTGGCACCACCCATTCGTCGCCCGTCTTGCCCGAGAGTAACGCGCCCATGGCAAAGGCGAAAGGGATGGCGGTGGCCACCAGGCCCATCATCATGGTGGGCGGGTGGAAGAACATCCCCTCGTGCTTCAGCAGGGGGTTGATGCCGTTGCCGTCGGCGGGCACGAAGGGCATCAGGGTGAAGGGGTTGGCCAGAGTGAGCAGGACGCCGGTGAAGAAGAGGAGCACCAGCATCAGCACGGCGTTGGTGTAGGGGAGGCTTGCCTTCACCTGCCGGGGCGCTAGGGCCACCGCTACCGCCGAAAGCACGGCCAGGGCGAAGGCGATGAACAGCAGGGAGCCCTCGTTGCCGGCGTAGAAGGCTACCCAGATGAGCCGGTTGGACATGGAGAGGTCGCTGTGCTGGAACACGTACTGGAGGGAGAAGTCCCGGCTCACGAAGGCGGCTACCAGGGCAAGGACGGCGGTCCCCAGCACAAGAGGCAGCAGGTAGGTGGCGTAGCGGGCGCTGGTCACCAGCTCGGGGATGCCCCGCCGTGCGCCCAGCAGCGAACCCACCACGGCATAGGCCCCCAGGGCCAGGGCGAGGAGCAGGGCCATGGAGCCCAGGTCTGCCACGGCTCAGTCTCCCCTCTCCCCTGGCGGCTCCGGCTCGGGCTGGCCTTCGGGTCTCTGCTCCTCCAGCTCCTGGTCCACCAAAGGGAGATACGGCGCCAGCTCTGCCTCAGGGGGCAGGGCTTCCTCCCCACCTCCCTCCCGGGTGCGCTGACTCATGGCACGCACGACCAGGAGCAGGGCGACGATCCCCAGCAGGATGCCCACCGGAGGCACCACCCAGGCGACCAGGTTGAAGCCGCTGCGAGGCGGTGCCGCCAGCACGCTCTGACCGTACCGGTCCACGAAGAACTGGAGGATTTCGGTGTCGGACTGGCCTTGAGCCAGCTTCTCCCGGACGAGCTGGCGCATCTGCTTGGCCAGGGTTGCCTGGGACTGGTCGATGGTCTCTGCGGGACAGACGGGGCATATGAGGGACTTATCGATCTGCTGGGCCCGCTCCTCTAGGGTGAGCTCCTGTGCACTACCGACACACGCGGCCAGCCCCAACGCCAGGAGACTAGCCAGGAGGAAGACCTTCGCCCCATTTCGGCTGAGCACCGCGTTCCCCACCATGCCACACACCCCAGATTGCCAGCTACCGTGGCAAATACTATTGTACCTCATGCCCAAGCAAGGTTATAAAGGCGAGGGGCATTGACATAACTACTGTCTCCCTTGGAGCGTGGAGCGGATGTAGTGCACTAGGACCCAGCGCTCCTCCTCGGAGAGGAGGTTCCTAAAGGTGGGCATGACGAAGACCCCGTTGGTGATAATTTCGAAGATCCCACCATCGGTGCGCTGCACCGTGGTGGAAGCAGCAAGGTCAGGGGGGCGGGTATACCCGCTCTGCACTAGGGAATCCCCTACACGTCCATCGCCTCTCCCCTGGGCACCGTGGCAGATGGAGCAGTTCACCTGGTAGAGGCGCGCCCCCTGCTCCAGCACCTTCGGCGACAGAGGGATGGGGTTGTCCAGGGCTGCCGTCTCCTCGCGACTAAGAACTACGGGCTTGCCGGTAATGGGCACGCTGCCCTCGGGCGGTGAGAGGCGAGGCGGCTCCTGGTTGCGGTAGCTCTGCTGGTAGTGCATCTCCTGGAAGAAGTCCAGGGAGTAGGACCCCTGGCGGCACCCTACCAAGGCCACCATGGCCAAGGCCAAGGCCAGGGCCAGGAGCCAGAGCCGGGCTCCGGGTCCTCTGCCCGCCGGGTGCCTGCTGTGCTTGGAGCCAGGGACCCTGGTGGTGGTCATACCGCTACGCGCTCCGCTGCTCCAGCTTGATCTCCTCGGCGCCGGCGCTCTTTAATGCCTCCTCCACTGCGCTCACCAGCTCCTCAGGGCAGGAGATGGCCAGCCCGATGTAGCCCTCGGTAATGCGGGGGTCGTAGAGCCCCAGCTTGGCTCGTGGCAGTCGGGACTCGAAGAGGACACCCAGGATGGTGAACAGGATGGCTCCCAGCATGGTGCCCTCGTAGGTGACGACGACCATGGGAGGAATGCCTAGGATGGGCTTCCCTCCCGTCACCAGGGGGTAGGAGATCTGAGTCCCCACGGTCAGCAGGATGCCCACGGCGAAGCCCAGGAAGGCCCCGATGACGGGGAAGACGTAGACGCGGTGATGGCTCGGCTGCTCGCCGAAGGCCCCCTCAGGGTACGGCGATCCCGAGAGCACCTCGTAGTCCTGGGGTGCGATGCCCGCCTGCTGGATTAGGGTACCCCCTTCAGCCGCCGCATCGGCATCCGTGAAGAGCGCGAGCATGTTACGGTTTGTCATGGCACCTCCCTCACACTAGGTTTATTCCTCGCGGATCACCGCTGGTACGTTCACCTGGCCTACCTTGACCTCTCCCTTCAGCACCTGGCCCTCCTTCTGCTCCGACAGAGGGATCAGGGGGAACAGCTTGCCGAAGAGGAGAACCAACAGTCCCACCATGGCAAAGGTTGCCGTGATGATGAGGATCTCGGTGGGGCTGGGGGTGTAGAAGTTCCAACTGAAGGTGAAGGGCGTCTTCCGCGACAGGCCCGGCACGATGATGAGGAAACGCTCCAGCCACATTCCAATGTTCACCAGGATGGAGGTCCAGAACATCAGGGTGATGTTGCGCCGGACCCTGCGGAAGAACCACAGGGGCACGGGGATGAAGAAGGCGGTCATGATAAAGATGATGGCCAGCATGTTGAAGGGCCACTGGAACACCTGCAGCTCCCGGACCGCTATCTCCTGGGACTCTAGGCCGTAGAGGCCAAAGGTGAACTCTATAAAGAAGAAGAAGAACCACGCAAAGGCTATGACGATCAACAATCTACCGATGGCGTCGAAGTGTTCCGGCCGGATGTAGTCGTGCCACCGGAAGAGCCACACCATCAGCGCCATCAGGGTAATCACGGCGGCGACACCCGAGTGGACGGCGCCGATGACGAAGTAGGGGGCGAAGATGGTGGCGTGCCAGGTCTCGGCGGCCATGGTCATACCGAAGTCCCAGGAGACGATGCTGTGCACTGAGACGAAGACGGGCAGGATCAGGGCCGAGAGCAAAATCCCCGCAATGGCTTGAAGTTTCCATTGCCGGGGGCTTCCCAGCCAGCCCAGGGCAAGGGCTGAGTAGAGGGCTCGCTGCCAGCCCGTGGACCGGTCCCGAAGCACCGCTAGGTCAGGGAGGAGGGTGATAAAGACAAAGAGAATGCTCCCCGTGAGGTAGGTGAAGACGGCGCTGGGGTCCCAGACCAGGGGCGAGCGGATGTCGGGCCAGACGTTGCGGGAGAAGTCGTAGGGAAAGATCCAGTAGATGGTCCTCCAGGGGCGGCCGCTGTGGACCACGGGCATCAGGGCCGCCGTCATCAGGGCGAAGATAGTCAGCACCTCGGCGGCGCGGACCATGGGGCGCCGCCACTCGGCGTGGGTCAGCCGCAGGATGGCGGAGAGCATCACCCCGGCGTGGCTGATACCTATCCAGAACACGAAGTTGGTGATGAAGAAGCCCCAGAAGACCGGGCGGTTGAGCCCGGTGACCCCCATGCCCTTGTTGATCATGTACCCAAAGGCGCTGGCGCCGGCAGCCACCACCAGGGCCAGGGCTCCCGCCAGGGGGAGGAACCACCAGGGGAGGCCCAGCACGGGACGCAGCAGGTCCCGGTTGATGCGGGCGTCGGTAAGCTCCCTGCGCTCTTGCATACGGTCTCCGCTCCTCTTTCAGACCCTAATCGGGCTTCGCCAGCATGGTCACTTCCCTTCCCATGAAGGTACGGGCCACCCGGAGATGGACCCCCTCCTTCACCTCCCACATGGACAGGACGGGCACCAGCCGGGTTGCCAGGAGGTAGAGCAGGATGGCCCCGGCCAACCCGCCCAGGATGATCAGGATGTCGGCTGCATCGGGGGGATGGCCCGCAGGCACCCGCTCCAGCGTGCCCGCGGTCACATCCTCGATGGAGAAGGAGGCCACGTAAATCCGGATCTGGTTGAAGAGGTTCCCCAGGAGCACCGAGCTGGCCACCAGGGTGGGGCCCAGGATGCTCTTCCTCACCGGGTTGGAGACGAGACTGAGGAAGGGCACGATGAAGCAAAAGACGAAGGCCAGGATGAAGGGCACTGCGTAGGGCCCGAACATCAGCAGCTCCAGGATGGTCTGCTCCGCTGTGGTCCGCCCGTACCAGAAGGTGAGAAACCCGGCCCACCAGAAGTAGGCCCACAGGAGGGAGAGGGCCAGGAGGATCTTGGCCAGGGCCCAGAACTGGTCCAGCCCCAGGTACTCCTTGAAGCCCCCCACGTTTCGGAGGATAAACATGGTGATCAGCATGACCGCTACGGCGCTCTGTAGGGCAGCCAGGGCCTGGTAGGGGGGGAAGATGGAGTCCTTCCAGCCCGGCACCAGACTCAGGCCGAAGTCGGAGCTGATGAGGGTGATGGTGAAGATAAGGAACATGAAGTAGAAGGCCCCCAGGACGCCCAGGGCGGCCTTCAGCATCGCCCACTGCCGGGGCGTCCCTCTCCAGGAGAGGGAGAGCCGCTCCATCAGCCGGCGGCGGGCTCCCGTAGCGTGGTCTCGCACCGTGGCCAGGTCGGGCAGGGCGGCGGTGTACAGCAGGCCCAGGCCCAGGACGACCAGGAAGAGGAGGGCCAGGAAGTCCCAGGCGTGGGGTGCCCCCAGGGGCCAGCCGTCGCGATAGAGGCTCTTGAACCAGATAGTGCTGCGGCCTTCGGCGGAGGGTAGGAGTAGCAGCAGGGGGATGAACATAAGTATGGTGAGGAGGCCCACCGCCGCGTACAGCTCCGAGGCCCGGGCCAGGGGCCTCCGCCAGTCGTTCCGGGCCAGCCGGAAGGCGATGGAGGCCAGGGGCGCTGCCTGGACGGTGATGAGCAGGAAGGTGAAGGTGGCAGCGTAGTAGCCCCAGGGCAGCCTGTCCTCTAGCCCGTCCTGAAGCCGGATGAGGAAGCCGATGATGCCCAGGGTGAACAGCACTGCCAGTACCACTACCACCGTCCAGAAGCCCCGTCCGGCGTGGAGGTAGCGCTGGAGGATCTCCTGGGTCACCTCCCCGGGGGTCTTCCTCAGCACGTGGGCCCGGTGGTTGGTGGCGCTACTCCGCATGGGGGTCCACCTTCTTCAGGTAGATGATGCTGGGCTCCGTGGCCCGCTCCTCCAGGAGGGTGTAGTGGCGCTGGTCCCGCGCCATGACGGAGACCCTGCTCTGGGGGTCGTTCAGATCCCCAAAGACCAGGGTGTTGGTGGGGCAGGTCTGCACGCAGGCGGGGGCCACCTCGCCATCCCGCACCTCCCGTCCTTCGCGTTTGGCCTCCCGCTCGGTCCTGCGGATGCGCTGCACGCAGAAGGTGCACTTCTCCATGATGCCCCGGCTGCGGACGGTCACGTCGGGGTTCAGTTGATTGCGCAGGGACTCCGGCCACACCGGCTCCCACCAGTTGAAGAAGCGGGCCTGGTAGGGGCAGTTGTTGGCGCAGTAGCGGGTGCCGATGCAGCGGTTGTACACCTGGACGTTGAGGCCCTGGTCGTTGTGGTAGGTGGCGTACACCGGGCACACCGGCTCGCAGGGGGCGTTATCGCAGTGCTGGCAGAGGAGGGGGATGAACCGGGCCTTGACGTTGGGGTACTTCCCCTCCCAGTAGCGCTCGATGCGGATCCACTCGATGGCCCGCCGCTGCTGGAAGTGCTCCTCCAGGTTGATGGGGATGTTGTTCTCCACCTGGCAGGCCACCACGCACGCCTGGCAGCCGATGCAGCGGTCGATGTCTACCACCATCCCCCACTTAAGGTTACTGGTCTCCTCAGCCATGCCTGCGCCTCCCGTACCTTACCGGATGATAAACAACTCCTATACTGGGCGCGTCACCTGTACGATGGGGTGTTCAGGGTCCTGGATAGGCTCCACGTTCCCCTCGAACTTGGGCATCCTGATGTGCTGGCCCGTCGCCCGTATCCGCACCCGGGTGGCTGCCCAGGCCAGGGCCCCCGTCTCCTGGTCGGTGCGGGGGGCCAGGATGGAGAAGGGGTTGGCCCCCCGCTGCTGAGCGTACCGGCCGTAGAGGGTGTGGCCCTGGCCTACGGGGATGGCCACTACATCGGGTGGTGCAGCGGGGTGGACGTAGACCGGCGCCTGGATGATGCCATGGGGAGACTCCACCTCCACGATGTCACCCTCCCGGACTCCCAGGTCCTCGGCGGTCCGCGGGTTCAGCTCCACCCAGGTCTGCCACACCACCGTGGTCACCGGGTCGGGGGTGGCCTGGAGCCAGGGCAGGTGGGCTCCCCG
>JBHIBI010000025.1:0-11653 GCA_046758985.1 Dehalococcoidia bacterium | reverse complement strand
CGCCGACGCCAACGCCTACCCCCGTCCCTACTCCGACTCCTACCCCAACGCCGACGCCAACGCCTACCCCCGTCCCTACTCCGACTCCTACCCCAACGCCGACAATAAGAGATGTGGTTGCACAAGCAACCCGAGCTACTGTTCGAGTGGCGACAGATTTCGGGTATGGAAGTGGATTTCTCATCGATCCGAGCGGACTGGTGTTAACCGCCAATCATGTCGTTGCAGCAGTAGAGTCAGCCGAGATAACGCTGTATGACGGCACAGTGCTCTCAGTTGAGGTGCTTGGCCGCCACCTTGGCGCGGACGTGGCACTGCTTAAGATAGACAGTGTTCCCGATGGTTACGACATTCTCCCACTTGGCGAATCTGGAGGTTTGGAGAAGGGTGACGCAGTCATAAAACTTGGCTATGGAGCTACAAGTGGAGTTGAGGCGAGTACGGCAACGGGCATCGTCTCTGCGTTCCTTGAACATGAAAGGTTCGGTGTTCAACTTATTCAGACGGATGCGGCGTTGAACCCCGGTGATAGCGGTGGCCCGATCCTGGATCGCCTTGGCCGGGTTATCGGGGTGAGTACAGCGAAGTTAGTCGGTATCGCCGTGGAAGGGGTTGGTTATGCGGTCGCCATCAACGAGGTCAAGCAGCGAATCGATTACCTCCGGGAGGGCGGAATCGTTTGCCAGCAAATTGAGGAGCTGCAGTACTCGAACACCGTTAGAAGCAAAGATTTTGGATATGCCATATCCAGATGGAGAGGTGGCTGGAAGGACGTGGTTCTTGAGGACGGCACTGTTGTTCTGTATGAGGACAAGCCCGATTCCGCTCCAGCGACTTCCCCTTATCCTTTTACCGTCTGGGTGTGGGTGCACCCGCCGTCCGCCCGAGGCTCCTATGATTCGGGCCTTGATATTCTACAGGACTTGCTAGGCGAGGAGCCAGGGGAGAGGATAGCACTACGGGAACCCATCCCTACTTGTATTTTTGAGGGTATACTGGCATGGGAGGTGGACAACACCTTCGAATTAGAAACAATCACGTACATAGGGCGAACCGTGGTATTCATCCACGGTGCAACTGCCTTTATCCTTGAAGGTTATGCCTGGTCCATACGTTGGGAAGACTCCAAGGCGAAAATAGACGGCACTATTTACAGCTTTCGCTTTGAAAGCCCTTAAAGCGGTCTGGATCCAGGGTGGTGGAAATAAGTGGGCCTGCCCCGGGTTCCATGAGACTGGAATGATGCTGCGTGCTGGTGAGGGGCTTTGGGTTCCCCTCACACGCCCGGCAGCACCTCGCGGGCGAACAGGTCGAGCTGGCCCAGGGGATCCGGGGAGGCGAAGCGCACGATGAGGGTGGTAGCCCCCGCCTGGGCGTACTCCCGCATCCGGGCCGCCACCCGCTCCGGGTGGCCGTAGGGCCCCCAGCGGTCGCCCCCTATGTTAGAGCCGTAGTAGGCCGTCGCGTACTCGATAGCCTCCTGGCGGGCCTGCTCCTCGTCGGCGTTCAGGTTCACCGTCATGTAGTAGGCCGCCTCGGCACTGTCCAGGTCGCGGCCCTCCTGGCGGGCCACCTGCCGCACTTTGCTGAGCACCTGGGCAAACTCCTGGGGGCTGTCGGTGATGGAGATGATGCCGTCGGCCAGGCGGGCGGCGCGGCGGTACTGGGCCTCACTGCCGGTGCGGTGGTGGCAGGCCAGCAGCAGTGGCACGCCGGAGTCCTGGGCGGGCCGTAGCCCCAGGGCAGCATCCTCCAGCGTGAAGTAGCGGCCCTGGAAGGTGACCGCCTCCCCGGCCCAGAGGCGGCGCATGATCACCAGCAGCTCCTCCAGCCGTCCTGCCCGTTGCGCCGGGGGGGCACCCGCAGCGACCCACTCGTTGCGCAGCGCCGGGGTGAAGACGCCGCCGATGCCGATGGCCAGCACCACCCGGCCCCGCGAGAGGATGTCCAGGGTGGCCACGGCCTGGGCCAGTTGCACCGGCTGGCGCATACCGGCCATCAGGATGGCGGTGCCCAGCCGGACGCGGCTGGTGCGGGAGGCTACCGCCGCCAGGGTAGTCAGGGGCTCCAGCCGCGGCTTGGAGAGAAGACTGTCTCCCACCCACACGGAGTCGAGGCTCAGGGCCTCGGCGGCCTGGGCCATCTCCAGCAGCGGCGCGGCATCCACGGGCCCGCCACCGGCCTTGAGGACGATGCCACGGGTGGGCAGCAGGATGCCGATGCGGGCCCTGCGCTGCTCTGAGCCTGTCGAAGGGTTGGTGCCCATTGCTCTCCCTCCTTGTAGTAGCTCACGAAGCTAATCTCTTTTTTATCTTGGCAGCACCCCGATCCCCAGCAGAGGGGCTTTCACCCTCTGCACTCCCTATTGAGGAATGCTAGGAAACCGGCTCTACCATGTGGCCGCTTCGGGGGCCTGGGCCTGCCAGGCGCGCAGGTCCTCCAGGGTGTCCACGTCCAAGGCCAGCCCCGGGCTGTGATAGAGGGTCACAGGGTAGCCCAGGCTGGACGTCTCACCGAGATGGCGTTGGAAGCTGCCCTTGCCCAGCAGGGGAGGGAAGGCCAGCGCCCTGGGCACCAGCATGGCGTTGGTGCCACTGTCCCGGGCGGCGGGCACCAGCACCAGGCTCCTCAACCGCCCCGATGCGGCGATGAGCCCCTTCAGCTCTTGCGGCTGGAGCAGGGGCAGGTCGCCGGGGAGGAACAGGGCCGCCGCTGCGCCGTCGTCAAAGCAGCGCTGAAAGGCCAGCCAGAGGGTCTCGTTGAGGTCCCTGCCCAGCTCCCCCAGCCAGGTTGCCCCCTGCGCTTCGGCCAGGCTGCGGACGCAGGGGTCGCCACCCACCACCCAGACCTGGGCGATGGCAGGGCACCTGAGGGCGCTGATCAGGACACCCTTCAACAGCCTGCGGGAGAGGGTGCGGCGTGCCTCCTCGTCCAGCGCCGGGGCCAGGCGCATCTTGGCCTGGGCCAGGGGCTTCATGGGCACGATGGCCGTGACCTGGGGGGGAGGCATACCATCAGCTCCCGGTGAGCTCACAGACCTTCCTCGCCAGGGCCACCTTGTCCTCGTCGGAGGTCATCAGGGTCGGCGTCACCTCCACGGCCATGCCCAGGGCCTCGATCTCCCCCGCCAGGTGCCGGTCGCTCTGATCGATGATAAGAGCGTCGCAGAGGCCCAGGTAGCGCCGGGCGATACTGAGGGAGGAGGAGCCCTCCCCCAGCTCCCGCAGCATCTTGGCGGCGGGGCCCCGCACCGCTTCGCCCCCCACGATGGGGCTCACCGCCACGCGAGGGCAGGCCAGGGCGGCGATGCGCTCCCGCACCCCCTGCAGGGCCAGGATGGGGTCGATGCTGACTATAGGGTTGGAGGGGCAGATGACCAGGGCACCGGCCTCTTGCAGCGCGGCATCGAAGCCCGGCGAAGGCCGGGCCTGCTCCACCCCCTGGAAACGCAGGCCTCGAAGCCTGGGTTCGCAGCGCCGCCGCACAAAGTACTCCTGGAAGGGCAGCTCCCCTTCGTTGGTCAGCACGGCGGTCCGCACCGGGTCGTCGCTCATGGGCGCCACTGTATGCTCCACGCCCAGCCGACGGCACAGCTCTCCGGTCACCTCCGAGAGGGTCCAGCCCCGGCGGAGCAGCTCGGTGCGGCGGATGTGGGTTGCGAAGTCCCGGTCCCCCAGCCTGAACCAGGTGGGTGCGCCCAGCCGCTCCAGCAGCTCCAGGGTGTAGAAGGTGTCCCCGGCGATGCCCCAGCCCGTCTCCGGGTTGGCTAGCCCCGCCAGGGTGTACATCACCGTGTCCAGGTCGGGGGAGACGTGGAGGCCATGGAACTCCTCATCGTCGCCGGTGTTGACCACGATGACCAGTTGCTCCGGGGGCAGCACCCTGGCGAGGCCCAGGGCCAGCTTGGCCCCTCCCACCCCGCCTGCCAGAGCCAGTACCGGCTTCCCCATCATACTCCTGCTCCGGCCTCAGGACTCGGGTGCGTGCGCCTGCACCGTGCGGTGCCGGGGGTGCTGGAACCGGTAGCGGTCCGTCTTGATGAGCCTTAGGTAGGAGCCGAAGCGCTCCTCCACCTGCTCCGGCTCCACCAGGTCCAGGGGCTCCACAGGGTCGTCGCCGTTGTCGAAGGTGCGGCGGACCTGGTAGGTGGTGGTACGCTCCACAGGCACCCGTCCGACCTCCCGGATGATGCGGCGCAGGTCGGCGGGCCGGAAGAGCTGGCCGTGCTGGGCACCGGCGGAGGTGGAGATGCTCTCGTTCATCAAGGTGCCTCCCATGTCGTTGACTCCGGCGCCCAGGAGGAGCTGACCGAACCGGGGACCCTCCTTGACCCAGGAGACCTGAAGGTTGGGGACCCAGTTGTTCAGCATGATACGGGAGACGGCGTGGACCTTGAGCACCTCCTGGCCCGAGGGGCCGGGGCGCACGCCCTCCACCGTCCCCAGCCGGTACATGGGGGCCTCGGTGTGCACGAAGCTCAGGGGGACGAACTCGGTAAAGCCGCCGCTCGCCTTCTGGAGATCGCGGATGAGGGCGATGTGGCGGGCGATCTGCTCCCCGGTCTCCACGTGGCCGTACATGATGGTGGAGGTGGAGGGGATGCCCAGCTCGTGGGCCGTGGTGATGACCTCGACCCACTGCTGCACGGTGATGCGGCCCGGTGAGATGCGGTCCCGCAGCTCCTGGTCCAGGATCTCGGCAGCGGTGCCCGGCAGGCTGCCTACCCCTGCCTCCCTCAGCTCACTCAGGTACTCCCGGATGCTCACCCGGGAGCGGATGGAGCCGTAGAGCACCTCCTCAGGGGAGAAGCCGTGGATGTGGATCTCCGGCACCGCCTCCCTGACGGCGCGGCAGAGGCGGATGTACAGGTCGCCCTCCATCTGGGGCGGCAGGCCCGCCTGGATACACACCTCGCTAGCGCCCAGCTCCCAGGCCTCCCTGGCCCGCCGGACAATTTCCTCCAGGGGGAGGAGGTAGCTCTCCTCCTCTCGGTGGTCACGGCTGAAGGCGCAGAAGCCGCAGCGCTTGATGCAGACGTTGGTGAAGTTGATGTTGCGGTTGACCACGTAGGTAACCACGTCGCCGACCCGCTGGCGCCGCAGAGCATCGGCCGCAGCCACGGTGGCCCACAGCTCCAGGTCGGAGCTCTCTAGCAGCGTCGCCCCCTCCTCGGCGGTGATGTCCTGGCTGTTCAGGGCCCGGTCCAGGATGCTCGCCACCTTCAGGTCAATGGTACTCAGTAGGCGCTCCAGGGGGATACCGGAGACCCCGTTACTTGGCGCTCTCATAGCGGCTGATACCTCCTTTCACGTATCCCTCGCTGTCTGCGCTGTCCTGGATGCGCTGCTTCAGAGAGGGGGGCAGATACTCCACGTGGGTGGTGACGTACTCGGGGTAGACGGCGAGGCGCGGTCTCAACTGGAATCCCAGCTCCTCGGTGTGGCGGCGCAGGGTGGAGATCTGAGGCCAGGGGGCCTCAGGGTTCACGTAGTCGATGGTCAGGGGGGAGATGCCGCCCCAGTCGTTAATGCCCGCCAGGAGGTAGCGGGGGTAGTCCCTAGCGCTCAGGTTAGGGGGAACCTGGATGTTCACCTGGGGGCCCAGGATCAGACGTGCCGTGGCCACCGTGCGCATCACATCGTCAGTGGAGGGCTCGGGATGCCCGCCCATGGGCGTGGTGGGCTTGGAGCGGAAGTTCTGGATGATGACCTCCTGGATGTGGCCGTAGCGTCGGTGCAGCTCCCGGATGGCCAAAAGGGAGTCCACCCGCTCCTCCAGGGTCTCGCCGATGCCGATGAGGATACCGGAGGTGAAGGGGATGCGGAGAGTGCCGGCCAGCTCGGTGGTTCTGAGGCGGACCCTGGGCCGCTTGCTGGGGGCCAGCTCGTGGGGGCCGCCGGGCGCAGTCAGGCGCTCACTGATGCTCTCCAGCATCAGACCCATGGAGGCGTTGACCTCCTTCAGCATGGCCAGCTCGTAGCGGGACATGGTGCCGGGGTTGGCATGGGGCAGCAGGGAGGTCTCCTCCAGCACCAGGGCGCACATATCCCGTAGGTACTCCAGGGTGGATTGGTATCCCCGCTTCGCCAGCCACTCCCGGGCCTCGAGGTAGCGCTGCCCTGGGCGCTCTCCCAGGGTGAAAAGGGCCTCGGTGCAGCCCAGCCGCTCGGCGGCCCGCGCCACCTCCAGCACCTCCTTGGGGGTCATGTACAGCCGAGACGCCTGGCCCGGGTCCTGGCGGAAGGCGCAATAGTCACAGAAGTCGCGGCAGAGCTGGGTCAGGGGGAGAAACACCTTAGGAGAGAAGGTGACGGTGGTACCGTGGCCCCGGTCACGCAGAATCGCAGCGGCCTGGTAGAGGGCCTCCGCTTCCTCGGGGGTGCAGCGGATGAGTCGATAGGCCTCCTCCCGCGAGAGCTCCTGGCCCGCCAGGGCTCGGTCCAGCAGGTGCTCAAACCCGCTGGCGAGGGTCCTGGGCTTGGCTGTTCGGGGGAGGGTGCTGGCGGGTAAATCCATCCCTTACACCTTTCCGTGCAAGCTGGGGCGCTTTTCTAACCGTGGCGCAACTGGCTCTGCTCGAGAGCGCAAACATGCCTATTCTATCGCCTTGGCCGCCAGGCTTCAAGGCTCCCTAACCTGGAGGGGGGACCTGGGGGTCAGAAAAACTCAACATCCTTCCCTTGGGTACTTTCTTTATCCGGCGATTTTTGGTATACTAGCGCCGTATTTTGCTGAAGAGAGACGGTCAGGAGCGAGGAGACATGGGATCTGGGGAGTTTTCCTTTCAGTGGTTTGCCCGGCACAGGTTCTATAAGGCCGTAAACGCCCGGCTGCTGGATCTGGTGGATATTCAGCCTGGCCAGCGAGTGGTAGAGCTGGCCTGCGGCACGGGTGAGGTTACCCGGCTCATCCAGCGAAAGCTGAAGGGGGCTCAGGACAGCCTGGTGATCGCCATAGACCAATCGGCGACGGCCTTGAGGGAAGCGGCCCAGCGGTGGGCCAATATGAGGGACGCGGTGGTCCAGTTCATCCAGAGCCGGGTAGAACAGCTCTCCGGCGTGGTTAAGCAGCGGATGGACGCGGTCATCTTCTGCAATGGCATCCACTATATCCCGGATAAGGAGCACCTGGTAGACGAGGTGTACCGCACCCTGCTGCCGGGAGGCGTGTTCGCCTTCAACACCTCCTTTTTCCAGCACGTCCAGTTGCCGGAGACAGAGCAGTTCCTCCGGCGCTGGATGTACCGGGCCATCCGGATCCTGAAGCGCAAGTACAACCTGATGCCGCGCGCTGATAAGGTGGAGGCCAGAAAGCAGTTGAGCGCGGAGCAGTACCGTGAGCTGCTGCAGCACCACGGCTTTCGTATCGTCAGCGAGGAGGTCAGCCCTGTTGCCGTGCCTCTCCATGGGTGGCTGGACATCAGCCGCTACTCTGACTTCGTGCAGGGGGCGCTGCCCGGCGTTCCCCTGAAGCCAGCCAGTGAGGCCCTGCGAAGGGCGGCGCGGGAGGTGTACAGAGAGCTTTCCCTGACGAGCGTCCCTCGCAACTGGCTCTCCATGGTGGCCGTGAAGCACTCCTAAACTCCCGGCAGGGGCAGCACACTCGCTGGTTCCCTCTGGACTAATGCTTAGTCCCAGAGATACCCTTTCATTCCCACCCACGCCTCAGAGGGCTTTTGGTCCCCTGAAATCCCCAGGGCCGGGGCACTTTTGCTGGCCGGAGCAGCGCTCCGGGGCGGGGGGAAAGAACAACGTTCCGTTGGCTGACTGGGACGTCTGCCCGTTTGCAAAGAAATTTGTGCAACTAAGCACTAGTTTCCCAGGACCTGGAGACGGCTGAGGGTGCCGTCGTCCCCGTTAGCTACCCACAGCACTCTGCCGATGAAGGCCAGGGCCATGGGCCCCCTGCCGACCTGCAGCGTGTCCAGGGGAGTGCCCCACAGGGCTAGGCGGGTAACGGTCCCATCCCCCCGGTTGGCCACCCAGAGGGATGTACCGTCAAAGGTCAGGGCGCTGGGCCGGCTGCCGGTGCGGAAGGTACCCAAGGGGGTGCCATCCAGGGCCAGCTTGGTGACCGTGTCATCATCCCGGTGGGCTACCCAGATGGCCTCGCCGTCGAAGGCCAAGGCCACGGGGCTGCTGCCGGTGCGGAAGGTGCCCAGGTGGGTGCCATCCAGGGCCAGCTTGGTGACCGTGTCATCCCCCCGGTGAGCCACCCAGATGGCCTCGCCGTCGAAGGCCAAGGCCACGGGCACGCCGCCTGTGGGAAAGGTATCCAGGAGGGTTCCGTTCGGAGCCAGCTTGGTGAGGGTGTCATCGAACCGGTTGGCTACCCAGAGAGCCTGGCCGTCGAAGAGGATGGCAGAGGGCCCGCGGCCCACGGGGAAGATGCCCAGAGTGGTGCCGTTGGGGGCCAGTTTGCTCACGGTGGCGTCGCTGGCGTTGGCCACCCAGAGAGCGGTCCCGTCGAAGGTGAGGACGGAGGGGAAGCTGCCCACGGAGAGGGCGCCCAGGGTGCTGCCATCCGGGGCCAGCTTTCGTACGGTGCCGTCGCCACTGTTGGCCACCCACATGGCCTGGCCATCGAACGCCAGGGCGGAGGGCAGCTCCCCCACGGTGAGGGTGCCTAGATAGATGCCCTCCAGGGGCAGCCGGATTACGGTATCGTGGTCGCTGTTGGCCACCCAGAGGGCACCGGCGTGGAAGGCCAGGGCGGAGGGCCGGTTGCCCACGGAGACCGTGGTGAGGATGGTGCCGTCCGGGGCCAAGCGGGTGACAGCATTATCGGCGCTGTTAGCCACCCAAAGGGCCTCGCCGTCGAAGGCCAGGGCCAGAGGGATGCGGCCCACGGGGAAGGTGCCCAGAATGGTACCGTCGGGGGCCAGCCTGGTAACGGTGTCATCGAACTGGTTGGCCACCCAGAGAGCCTCCCCGTCGAAGGCCAGGGCCGACGGCCCGTCGCCCACGGAGAAGGTGCCCACGGGAAAACCGTCTAGGGCCAGGCGGGTAACGGTATCGTTGGCGCTGTTGGCCACCCAGATGGATATGCCATCGAAGGCCAGGGCACTGGGCCCACGGCCCACAAGGACGGTATTGAGCACCCTCCCATTGGGTGCCAACTTGCTCACGGTGTCGCCAGCCTTGTTGGCTACCCACAGGTTCGTCCCATCGAAGGCTAGGGCCACGGGGGTGCTGCCCACGGAGAAGGTACCCAGGATGGCGCCGTCCGGGGACAGCTTGCTCACCGTGTCATCCACCAGATTAGCTACCCAGAGGGCGGTGCCGTCGAAGGCCAGGGCGGAGGGGAAGTTGCCTACGGGGAAGGTCCCCAGGACCGTGCCGTCCGGGGCCAGCTTGGTGAGGGTGTCCGCAGCCGTGTTGGCTACCCAGAGGGAGGTCCCGTCGAGGGCCAGGGCGGAGGGGAGTTTCCCCACGGAGGTGATGCGGGTCTCAGCGACCGCTACCCGTACAGGAGGTGGGGTGTAGGGAGGGATGGGTGTGGGCGTTGGGGTCGGCGTCGGCGTAGGTGTTGGCGCCACGGTTGGTGTGGGTGTCGGCGTTGGCCTCAGCGTCGGGGTCGGCGTAGGGGTCGGTGGTGGCCGTGTAGGCGTGGCGGTCGGCACTGGAGTAGGTGTGAGCGTTGCGGTGGGGGCAGGCACTATTGTGGGTATTGCCGTGGGCGTAGGAGAGGGAGTAGGGAGCGGCGTGGGTGTGGGCGTAGCGGTGGGCTCGCCCCTGCCACACCCCACTACCAGAGCCAGGGCCAGGGCTCCAAGCACCGGGATGGGAAGCAGGTTGAGGGCCATCACCCGCCTCATTATCATGGAGGGACAAGGATAGCACATCCAGCCGGGGGCCGCTAGCGGAGCCGACTGCCAGGATAGCGGGCATGTCCCGCCGTTGACGCAGAGCGTGGCCCACAGTAGACTGCCAGTGCCTCGTAACTCTGATGCTCACGGAGGGATAGTATGGGGGTCCGTTTCAGTCTTCACCTGGTTCCCGATGACCTGGAGCTTCTGGTGAAGAGGGCCAGGTACGCCGAGGAGAGTGGCTTCAACCAGGTCTGGGTGGCGGAGAGCCACCTCACCTGCCGGGACCTCTACATCGCCCTGACCCTGTGCGTCCTGAACACCTCCCGGGTCAAGATTGGGCCCGGGGTCACCAACCCCGTCCTGCACGACAACTCCATCACCGCCAGCACCATGGGTACCCTGGACGAGCTGGCGGGTGGGAGGACACTGCTGGGCATCGGCTCCGGGGACACCCCGGTCTACACGCTGGGCAGGCAGATGGCATCGCTGGAGACCATGCGCAACTCCGTCCGGCAGACCCGGGGCCTGCTGCGGGGCGAGGAGGTAGACTACAACGGCGTCAGGGTCTCCCTGCGTTGGTGCCAGCGGGACATTCCCATCTATCTCTCCGCCGAGGGCCCAAAGACGCTCCAACTAGCGGGGGAGATAGCCGACGGGGTGATCGTGGGCTCGGGAGTCTACCGGGAGACGGTGGACTGGGCCACGGGGAACCTGCGTAAGGGGATGGAGACCAGGGACCCGCCGCTGGGGGAGCTGGACATCATCTTTGGGGCGATGTGCTCGGTGGACCAGGACGGTCACGCCGCCAGGGAGAAGCTGAGGGCCCGCGTGGCCAACCGGGCCAACCACAACTTCCGCAGGACGCTGGAGTCGGTGCCGCCGGAGCACCGGGCCGAGGTGCAGCGGCTTCTGGACAACTTCGACGTGAGCGACTGGCGCAGCCCCAAGCACATCCCCCTCATCACCGACTATATCCTGGACCGGTTCGCCATCACGGGGACACCAGAGAAGTGCGTGGAGCGCATCCGTCAGTTGGAGAGCTACGGGGTGCAGAGCATCATGATTGACCCGCCTAGCCAGGACTTCGACCAGTCGCTGGAGCTGTTCGCCCGGGAGGTGCTGCCCCGCTGCGTGTAGCTCTAGCTACCCTCTACGCTACTCCTCAACCATACTGACCTTGCTCACCGTGCCGTCCTCTGCGTTGGCCACCCAGATGTCCTCGCCATCGAAGACCAGGGCCACCGGTGTCCTGCCCACAGGGAAGGTAGTCAGAAGGGTGCCCTCCCAGCTCAGGATACTTATGGTGCTGTCCGCCCCGTTGGCCACCCAGATGTCCTTGCCATCGAAGGCTAGGGCGCGAGGCACCCGGCCCACGGGGAAGGTGCCCAAGGCGGCACCGTTGGGAGCCAGCTTCTCCACGGTGTTATCGAAGTCGTTGGCCACCCAGATGGCCTCGCCGTCGAAGGCCAGGGCATGGGGCCCGACGCCATGAGGGAAGGTGCCCAGGGTGGTGCCATCCAGGGCCAGCTTGGTCAGGGTGTTGCCCCCCACGTTGCCCACCCAGATGGCCTCACCATCGAAGACCAGGGCGCGCGGCTCAGCGCCTACGTGGAAGATGCCCAGGCGAAGCCCGTCCAGGTCGAGTTTCGTGACCACGTTGAGAGGCCACGAAGGCCTACCAACGCTGGCTACCCAGATGGCCTCTCCATCAAAGGCTAGGGCCACGGGGGTGCGGCCTACGGAGAAGACACCCAAGGTGGTGCCGTCCCGGGCCAGCTTGGTCACGCTGTTCCCATAGGCGTTGGCCACCCAGATAGCCTCGCCATCGAAGGCCAGGGCCAC
>JBHIBI010000024.1:0-11746 GCA_046758985.1 Dehalococcoidia bacterium | reverse complement strand
AACATGCGCATGGTCCACAGCTTGCCGCGGTACCCGCTGGCGTGAACCCCGCGAAGGTAGGGGTATTCCCCAGGCAGACCCATCTCTCGGGCGTCGTCTATCCCTGCCAGGTGCGCGGGGGTGTAGACCTGCTCCACGGGGATGTGGGAGAGGGAGGTGAACTGGCGTTCCCGCTGGGGTGGCTGAGCCTCTTGGGTCTGCTGGAGCCTCTTCACTGAAGCCAAGACGCACTCTCCCTGGGGCCGTGCCCCCAGCCAACGCTGACACGCCGAGACCGATGTGTTGACCGAGGGCTCGCCTAGTCTAGCAAGCGGCTGAGGCCTGTGTCAAGGAGGACAGGGGGCGGGGAGCTCCGGAGAACGGAAGTGATGCTCACTTTCCGGCCGTTTTCTTTCGAGAAACAGCGATAATTGTACGGAAAAGTTCATGCCAGTTAGGAGGGAGATGGTCGTCGGCGGCAAGGTGCCAAGATTCCAGGCTGAGGGAGTGGCCTTATCCGGTCCCCTGGAGTGCTCCCGGCTCCGCCGGCCCCTTCCGGGGCAGGATCTCCTTCACCCGCCGCTCCAGGTAGGGGCGCTCCAGCAGCACCCGCCGCTTACAGGTGAGGCACAGCAGGCCGATATCGGCACCCAACCGGACCACCTCCCAGCGGTAGCCGCCACAGGGATGGCGCTTCTTCAGCCGCACCACGTCGCCCAGGTGGAACTGCCTCACCATCCCTTGCCCTCCTCCTCTAGTACCCGGTTGATTTCGTCGCGGAGTCCCTGGGCAGCCGCCCGCGCTGCCTGGGCGAAGTCCGGGCCCCGGGAGGCGTAGAGGACCTGGCGGGAGGCGTTGATGATGGCACGTCTTCCCCAACGGTCGGTGCCGTGGCGTACGGCAGCCTCCAGGTCGCCCCCCTGGGCCCCTACTCCCGGGATGAGGATGGGCATCTCGGGGCAGAGCTTGCGGATGAGCGTGAGCTGCTCTTGGGGACTGGTGGCCCCCACCACGAGGCCCACGTTGCTCGCCCGATTCCACTGGCTGGCCCGGAGGGCCACCTCTAGAAAGAGCTGGCGGCCCATGCCCACGGTGCCCGTGTCCGGCACTACCACCGCCTCCTGGAAGTCGCGGGCCCCGGCGTTGGAGGTGCGGCACAGGATGAGCACCCCGCGGTCGGCGTACTCCAGGAAGGGCTCCACGGCATCCCGTCCCAGGTAGGGGTTGACCGTGGCGGCGTCGAAGCCCCACACCTCGAAGAGGGCACGGGCGTAGGCCTGGGCTGTGTTGCCGATGTCGCCCCGCTTGGCGTCGCCGATGACGGGAATAGACGGAGGGATGTGCTGGAGGGTCTGGCGCAGGGCCCCCAGCCCGGGGGCCCCCAGGGCCTCGTAGAAGGCCAGATTGGGCTTGTAGGCGCACACCAGGTCGGCGGTGGCCTCCACGATGGCTCGGTTGAACTGGGCCACGTCCTCCACCGGCATCAGCGCTGGGTCGGGGTCCAGCCCCACGCACAGGAGGCTCTGGTTTCTCCTGCTGGCCTCGTCCAGCTTCTCTAGGAAGGTGGTCATGGCAAGGATAGTGTATGCGTCCAGGGCTCCCAGGGCAAGGCAGGCTGCGTGTTGTGCGGGATGCTGTGCTGCAGCGAGACGTGTTTGCGCCAGGTGGGCGTTTCCGTTAGACTGGGCTCAGAGACCTTGCATGAGGTATCGGTGAGAGCGGATATGCCTGATGCCATCGCTACCTATGGCCTCATCAAGTACTACGGCCCTATCCGTGGCATCGAGGACCTGGACCTTCAGGTGGACCAGGGCGAGATTTTCGGTTTCCTCGGGCCCAACGGTGCCGGCAAGACCACCACCATCCGTCTCCTCCTGGACCTGATCCGGCCCACCCGGGGCCGGGCCCAGATTCTAGGCTTCGACGTCCACAGCCAATCCCTCCAGGTGCGCCGTTCCGTCGGCGTTATTCCCAGTGACCCCGTCTTTTTCGATAGCCTCCGTGGCCGCGAGCACCTAGCCTTGCTGGAAAGCTTTCACGGCCCCATGGATACCGAGCGCGTTGCCCGGCTCGCCCAGCGCTTCGACCTGGACCTGGACCGGCCCATCCGGGCCTACTCTCGCGGGATGCGGCAGAAGCTGGCCATTATTCAGGCCTTGGCTCACGACCCTGCCCTCTTGCTCCTAGACGAGCCGACCATGGGCCTCGACCCCCTCATGCAGCAGGAGTTCTACCGCGCCCTCCAGGAGGAGCAGGCCCAGGGGAAGACCGTCTTTCTTTCGTCGCACATGCTCCCTGAGGTGGAGCGGGTCTGTGACCGCGTCGCCATCGTTCGCGATGGCCACCTGGTTGCCGTGGAGCACGTGGCCGAACTGAAGCGTAGGCGTGTTCGCAAGATGGAGGTCCTCCTACAGCGCGACGCCCACCCGGAGGACTTCGCCGTTGATGGCGTGCAGGTCCTGCGGTGTGAGGGCCCTCGCGCCGAGCTGGCCGTTACCGGCCATGTCGCCGCCGTGATCCAGCGCCTCAGCAGCCTTCCCCTGGAGGATCTGGTGTTCCCGGAGCCCACCTTAGAGGACGTCTTTTTCCAGTTCTACAGTGGATCCGAGAGCGATGAGCCTTAGCCTCTACGCTAGCGTCCTGCGCCTCGCCCGGGTCGGCTTTCTTGCCTGGGCCGTCGTTTTTATACTCTTTGCCCTGCTCATGGTGTACGTCTACCCGTCCGTCCGGGACAGCGTGGCTTTAGAGACGTATCTCAGCTCTCTGCCAGAGGAGATGCTCATCGCCATCGGTGCCGGCGATGCCTCCACCCTCGACTTTGTCTTCAGCGACGGCTCTTTTGACTTCCGCGCCTGGATCAGCATAGAGTTCCTGGGCTCGTGGCCGGTGATGGTGGGCATCTACGCCGTCGTGTACGCCAGCGGTCTGGTCTCTCGCGAGGTCGAACGGGGCACCCTGGACCTCCTGCTCTCTCAACCGCTGGACCGTTCGAAGTTCCTGCTCTCCAAGTTCACCGCCTTCGCTACCCTGGTCCTCGGCATCGGTGCCATCTCCTACCTTAGCATCCTGGCCGCCGCCTCTTTCCTCGACGTCACTATGAGCGCCTGGTACCTCCTGGAGGTCCACATCATGGGCGTCCTGCTGGTTCTCACCATCGCCGCCTACTCCACCCTGGCCTCGTGCCTCTTTCTGGACCCACGGAAGTCCCTGGCGGTCGCTGGCATAGTCACCGTCGTTTTCTACTTTCTGAACATTCTCGCTCCTACCCTCGACAGCGTGTCCTGGCTCCAGAAGGTCTCCCTCTTTTACCACTACAACTCTCTTGCTACGCTTTTCACCGGCAAGCTCTCTTGGGCAGGAATCGGTGTCTACCTGGGTGTCCTGCTGGGGGCCCTCGGTATCTCGCTGGCGGTGTTCCAGCGCCGGGACATCCTCAAGTAAGACCCTGCCCGCAGGTCAGGCCACGTACAGCCCACATGCTAGCGAAGCTTGGCGTGGGCCCGTCCTGCGTAGCCTATCATCTCCGTGACGGAGTCACTGCCCACCAAGGTGAGGCGGACGAAGGCGGCCCCGCGACGGAAGAGGATGGAGACACTATCCCGGCCTCCCTGCTGGCCAGCCAGGACCACCGACTCCTCGCCCACCGCGGGAGCCTCCACGGCGGTCAGGCCCAGGCTCTCCTGGTTCTCCTGGACCCGCGAAATGGCCTCCTGGGCCTCTTGGGCGCTGCCGAAAAGCACTACGCTGTGGAAGAGGGTGAAGCCTGGCCCCGTGAGCTCGGTCTCCGCCGAGCTGGCGCCTGCGCTGGAGGGGTTGGCCCTCCGGTGTTCTACTGCCAGGTCGCGGCCGGGGAAGTCCTCTGGGGTGAGCAGCAACGCCGCTGCGTCGGGTGGGGAAGCGCAGGCCGCCAGCAGCAGCCCCAGGGAGAGGAGGGCTGCCAGCGGCTTCATGGTGCGTCCCGCTGGGGCGAGCCCCACCCACCCCCTCCCGGTGTACGGATGCTGAGGACGTCGCCGGGGGCCACGTCCAGGGTGACCTTGCCCGAGAGGTAGACCTCCTCCACGCCGCCACGCAGCAGCACGTTCTCCCCCTGTGCTCCGGAGCCGCCGCCCTGGAGTCCCCAGGGGGCCAGGCGGCGCCGTTCTGAGAGGATGGTGACCCGGGCCTGGCTGAGGAACTCCATGTCCTTGATGATGCCGTCGCCACCCCGGAACCGTCCTGGGCCGCCGCTGCCCCGGCGAATGCGGTACTGCTGCATGCGCAGGGGGTAGACGAACTCCAGGGCCTCGATGGGGGTGTTCATGGTGTTGGTCATGTGGCTCTGGATGCCGGAGGCGCCGTCCTTGGCGGGCCCGGCGCCTGTGCCGCCGCCGACGGTCTCGTAGTAGACGAAGGGCTTGTCCCGCACCGGGTCGTGGCCGCCCACCAGCAGGTTGTTCATCGTGCCCTGGCTGGCAGCGGGGATCAGATGGGGTAGGGCCTGCGCCAGGGCACCCAGGAGTACGTCGGTGATGCGCTGGGAGGTCTCCACGTTGCCCCCGGCTACGGCGCGCTGGGGGCTGGGGTTGACCAGCGACTCCGGTGGGGCCACCACCTTCACCGGACGGAGGCACCCCTGGTTGGCGGGCACCTCCTCGCCGGTGATGCAGCGCAGCACGTAGAGCACCGCCGACACGGTGATGGCCAGGGGTGCGTTGATGCAGCCGTCGGTCTGGGGGGCGGTGCCGCTGAAGTCCACCGTCACCTGGTCACCCTGGACGGTGACAGCGACGGCGATGGGCACCGGCCGGTTGGTCAGGCCATCGTCGTCCATGGAGTCCGCAAAGCGGTAGGTGCCCGGTGGGATGGCGCGGATGGCCGCCCGGGTGAGCCGCTCCGAGTAGTCCAGCAGGGCCTCCATGTGCTCCAGGGTGGTCTCCAGGCCGTAGCGCTCCACGATCCCCTCCAGCCGCCGCTGGCCTACCCGGACGGAGGCGAGCTGGGCTGCCAGGTCGCCCTTGCGCTCCTCCGGCGTGCGGGAGTTGCGGCAGATGAGCTGGATCACCTCCCGGTTCAGCCGGCCGCGGCGGGCCAGCTTCAGGGGCGGGATGATGGTGCCCTCCTGGTACAGCTCGGTGGAGAGGGGGAGGGAGCCAGGGGTCATGCCTCCCACGTCGGCGTGGTGCCCCCGGTTGGCTACGAAGCCCGCCAGGCGCCGCTGCTTGCCCTGAGCCGGATCGAAGGGCCTGTCCTGAGCTGAGTCGAAGGGACTGCCCTCTCCGACGAAAACGGGGGCCACGAGGGTGATGTCGGGCAGGTGGGTGCCCCCCAGGTAGGGGTCGTTGAGGATGGCCACGTCGCCCGGCTGGAGTTCCAGGCGCTCGATGGCCGCCTGCACCGAGAAGGGCATGGCCCCCAGGTGCACCGGGATGTGGGCTGCCTGGGCCACCATCTGGCCCTGGGGGTCGAAGAGGGCACAGGAGTAGTCGCGCCGCTCCTTGATGTTGGGCGAGTAGGCGGTGCGGCACAGGGCCACCCCCATCTCCTCGGCTACGGAGATGAACAGGTTCTTGAACACCTCCAGGCTGATAGGGTCAACGGGCATGGTCACGCACCTCGCTCCGGCGTTACCACCAGGTTCCCGTAGCCGTCCACCTGCGCCGCCCACCTCGGTGGGATGACGGTGGTGGAGTCCATCTGGAGCACCAGGGCCGGCCCCGGGATGCGGTTGCCACAGCGCAGCCGCTCCCGCAGGTAGAGGGGCGTGCTGGCCGGGCCGTTGCGGAACACCACGGGGGCCTTGCCGAGTTGCGCCTCCCGGGAGTTCTCACCCGCGGGCTCCTGGGGCGTAGGTGAGGGCTTCTCTATCGGGCTCACCACCTTCAGCCGCAGGTTGACCACCTCGATGGGCTCCGAGGGGTCGGCGTAGCCGAAGCGCTTCCGGTGCGCCCGGTGGAAGGCGCTGGCGATGGCCCGGCCCAGTTCTCCGGGCCGCCGCGGGTAGTCCACGGTGAGCTCGTAGGCCTGGCCCACGTAGCGTACGTCCAGGGCCCGCCGGGCCACCAGGTTGCCCCTGGGGATGCCCTCCTCCTGCATCTCCTGCCGTGCCTCTTGTTCCAGAGCGCCGAAGAGCTCCTCCAGCGCCTCTCGGCTGATTTGGGCATCGTGGAGCATTACCGTGCGGGAGTAGTCCTTGACGATGTCGGCGATGGCCACGCCCAGGGCCGAGAGGATGCCCGGATGGGGTGGTACCAGCACCCGGGGGATACCCAGCTCCGCCGCCAGTTCGCAGGCGTGCATGGGCCCGGCGCCGCCGAAGGCCAGCAGGGTGAAGCGCCGCTGGTCGTAGCCCCGCTCCAGGGAGATGGCACGGATAGCCCGCTCCATATTGGCGTTGACCACGCGCACGATACCCAGGGCCGCCCGCTGGGCGTCTGTGTTCATCTGGCGGGCCAGCCCCTCCATGAGCCCACTGGCCCGGGGCACGTCCAGGGCCATGCGACCCCCCAGGAAGTGCTCCGGCTGCAGGCGGCCCAGCAGCAGGTTGGCGTCGGTCACGGTGATCTCCTGGCCGCGGCCGTAGCAGGCTGGGCCCGGGTCGGCCCCCGCCGACTGGGGGCCCACCAGCAGGGCTCCCCCCGGGTCCAGCCGGGCGATGGAGCCCCCTCCGGCGCCTACTGTATGGATCTCGATCATGGGCACGCTGAGGGGGTAGCCCCCCAGGGTGGCAGCGGTGGTCTCCTGGATGCGGCCGGGGCAGAGAGAGACGTCGGTGGAGGTTCCCCCCATGTCCAGGGTGATGACCTCGGGGTAGCCTGCCTGGGAGGCAACGTGGAAGGCCCCCACCACACCCCCGGCGGGCCCGCTGAGGATGGTGCGTACCGGCTGCCGGGTGGCCAGGCCAGCGGTGATGCTCCCTCCCGAGGACTGCATGATGCGCAGGGTGGAGCCCAGGGCCTGGTTCAGGGCCTCCAGGTAGTGGGACATCACCGGGCCCACGTAGGCGTTCACCACCACGGTGTTGGTCCGCTCGTACTCGCGGAACTCGGGCAACACCTGGCTGGAGACGGAGAGGAAGGGTTGGGGGCTCAGCCGCTCCAGGGCCTGGGCCAGCACCTCCTCGTGGGCCGGGTTTAGAAAGGAGAAGAGGAGCGAGAGGGCCACGGCCTTGACCCCGTCCCGCTGCACTGCCTGGACCACCCTCTCCACCTCCTTGGCGACCAGGGGGGTCAGCACGGTGCCGGTGTGGCCCATCCGCTCCCGCACGCCCAGGCGGCGCTCGGGAGGCACCAGGGGTGGGGGTCGCTCCACCAGCAGGTCGTAGAGGGCAGGGCGGTTCTGGCGCCCGATCTCGATGATGTCCTCGAAGCCGGCGGTGGTAATCAGGGCGGTGCGAGCGCCCTTCCCCTCCAGCAGGGCGTTGGTGGCCACCGTGGAGCCATGGATGAGCTGGGTACCCTGGGGCACCTTAAGCTCCCGCAGCCCCTGCAGAAAGGCCTGGGCGGGGTCCTGGGGTGTGGACGGCACCTTGTGGACCCGTGGGCCTCCTTGGGAGAGCAGGATGAAGTCGGTGAAGGTGCCCCCTACGTCAATGCCCACCATGGGCTCTGGCATCCCTGCTATCCCTCCAGCCGGGCGATGTTCTTGGGGTCGGGGTGGAGGTCGCCCCGCTCTACGGCCTTCACCAGCTCCGTGGCGGTCTCGTTCACAGGAGTGGGGATGCCCGCCTCCCGTCCCTTCTGGGCCACCAGTCCGTTGATGTACTCCACCTCGGTGCGGCGCCCCTTGAGGATGTCTTGGTGGAGGAAGGAACGTGCTTCGACCCCCTCGGTGGTAGCGGCCCGGTTCATGCGGTCCAGCAGGCCCTCGGGGGAGGCCAGCATCTCCTCTATGCTGACGCCGAAGACGGGCTCCAGGCTGTAGCCCAGGGCCTGGCCTACCTGGAGGGTCTCCTGGCCCAGTTTGAGGCAGACCTGGACCCGCCGGGGGTCCTGGGTCAGGTGGGCTGGGCCTACCCCCGTTATGGCGCACACGGGAGCCACGAGGGAGTTGAAGATGAGCTTGGACCAGCGGCGGCCCCAGACGTTGGTGCTCAGCTCCGTCTTGCCCGCGGCACTGAGGATCTGCTGGAGTTCCTGGAGGCGTGGGGTGATGCGCCCGTGGAGTTCGCCCAGGGTGAAGGTGGTGTGATCCATGGCGGTGTTGCGCTTCACGTGACCGGGCTCGAACACCTCGGAGGACATGGTGAGGACGCAGGCGATGTCCCGGGTGTAGCCAATGATGGGGGCGATCCACTCATCGTTGAGGCTGTTCTGCGCCGACACCAGCACGCCACTGGGCTTGAGGTAGGGCTCGATGAACTGCACCATCCAGCGGGTGTCGTAGGACTTGCAGGCCAGGAAGACGATGTCGAACTGCTGGTGGAGGGTGCACACCTCGTACAGGTGGTAGGCCCGCACAGGCACCCGGAACTCCTCCTCCCGTAGGGAGACCTGGAGGCCGTGGGTTTTCATGGCCTCCACGTGGGCCACCCACTGGTCGATGAGGGTGGTGTCGTGGCCAGCCCGCGTGAGCATACCGCCAATGACGCTGCCCGTGCCCCCGGTGCCGAGAACGGCGATTTTCTCGGTCATGGTCCCTCCCGCATCGTGTCAATGCCCTATTATACTTTAAGGAGCACCGCAGGAGACCAGGATGTCAGCAGTCGAGCTTTGGAAAAGCAGGGTCAAGGCTCACCATGCCCAGTCCATCAAGGCGCAGGGGGGCACCGTGCCTCCAGAGGACTTTTGGCGTCCCTTCGCCTCACACTTCTGGCTCGATCCTTATAGAAAAGACGACCCCGTACTGAACCGGTTGATCCAGGAGGTGCAGCCAGAGGGGACCGTCCTGGATGTGGGTGGTGGTGCGGGAAGGTTCGCTCTTCCCCTGGCCCTGCGATGCCGTCACGTGACGGTCGTGGAGCCCTCCCAAAGCATGGTGGAACTCCTCCGGCAAGAGGCGCTGGAAGCGGACATGCAGAACCTCAGCATCGTCCAAGGTGCCTGGGAGGGGGTGGAGCTCCAGCCCGCGGAGGTTGTCCTGTGCGCCCACGTCCTGTATGGGGTGGAAGAGGTGGAGCCCTTTGTCCGCAAGCTCGACTCCCATGCCAGGGACCGGGTGCTGATTCTCATGTTCGTGGATTCGCCCCAGTCCCATCTTTCTCCTCTGTGGAAAAGGGTGCACGGAGAAGAGCGTGTGACCCTTCCCGGCCTTCGGGAGCTTCTCCCGGTCCTCTGGGAAATGGAGCTCTACCCCAGCCTGGAGATGGTCCACACCTCTGGCCCCCAGATGTATGAGACCTGGGAAGGAGCACGGGAGGAGTTCCGGCGGCGCCTCTACGTGAAGCCAGGCACGGCGAAGGACCGACGCCTGGAGACAGCCATGGAGAAGCTGCTGGATAGGACGCCCGACGGCTTGGTGATACGTGGAACTCCCTCGCGCCACCTTGGGCTGCTTTTGTGGCGGCCTAAGTAAGTGGCCTTGAGCCCTTCATTGACACGCCTCAGGCCTGGTTGCTATAGTGCCAAGGGGGCGAAGGTCGTGGTAGCTATGGGCAGACTGCGCCTCCTGCTGGGGCGGGGGGAGATAGCGGAGGCGGTACGCCGGCTGGCAGAGCAGATCGGGCGCGATTACGGAGAGGCGTCGCCCCTCTTGATAGCCATTCTGAGGGGCTCCTTTATCTTCCTGGCCGACCTGGTGCGCCAGTTGACCATCCCCGTGACCGTTGATTTTCTGCGGGTTGCCAGCTACCGCTCCCGGGATACCATGGGTAGGGTGCGCCTCCTCCACGGCGTGCGGAGCCGGGTGCAAGACCGGCACGTCCTGGTGGTGGAGGACATCGTGGACACGGGGCTCACCACCCGCTTTATCCTGGGCTACCTGAGGAAGAAGGGCCCTGCCTCGTTGAAGCTCTGTACCCTGCTGGACAAGCCCGCCCGGCGGCAGGTGCCGGTGACCATCGACTACCTGGGCTTCACCGTGCCCGACCGTTACTTGGTGGGCTATGGCCTGGACCTGGACCAGAGGTACCGCCAGCTCCCCGACATCTCCATGCTGGAGGAGGGTGATGGACCTGAAGCGCCTCATCGCCGTGGCGCGGGGTGACCTCCCCGCCGAGTTGCTCTTCCTTAACGCCACGGTGGTCAACACCTTCACCGGCGAGCTGGAGGAGGGCAGCGTGGCGGTGGAGGGTGGCCGCATTGCCGGGGTGGGCGACTACACCCAGGGGAGGCGAGTGGTGGACCTGAAGGGCAGGTATCTCTGCCCCGGCCTGGTGGACGGCCACTTCCACCTGGAGAGCACCTACCTAGGGGTGGACCAGTTCGCCCGGGCGGTGGTACCCCACGGTACCCTGGGGGCCGTCTCCGACCTCCACGAGATCACCAACGTCTGCGGCCTTCCGGGGCTGCGCTACATCATGGTCGCCGCGCGCCGCGCCCCCCTGGACCTGTTCGTGGTGGCTCCATCCTGCGTGCCCGCCACCGAGCTGGAGACCTCCAGTGCCCGGCTGGGCCCCGCCGACATCAAGAAGGCTCTGCGGCTCCGGGGGGTCATCGGCCTGGGGGAGATGATGAACTTCCCCGCCGTCATCGCTGGCGACGACTACACCCTGCACAAGCTCCAGGTGAGCCAGGGCTACATTCGCGACGGCCACGCCCCTGGCGTGCGGGGCCGGGCCCTGAATGCCTACCTATGCCCCCTCATCGGCTCGGATCATGAAACCACGGACTATCAGGAGGGGCTGGAGAAGCTGCGCCGTGGCATGCACCTGATGATCCGCGAGGGCTCCACGGAGAAGAACCTGGAGGAGCTGCTGCCCCTGGTGAACGACGGCAACTACCACCGCTGTATGCTGGTGGTGGACGACCGCAACGCCAAGGACATCTACCACGATGGCGACGTGGATGCCGTGGTGCGCAAGGCCATCCGGCTGGGCCTGGACCCCGTCCGGGCGGTGCAGATGGCCTCGCTGAACCCGGCGCGCTACTTCCGCCTGGAGGGGCTGGGGGGCATCGGCCCCGGCTACTGGGCCAGCCTGCTGGTGCTGGACGACCTGCGGGAGTTCCGCATCCGGGAGGTGTACTACCGCGGCAGGCTGGTGGCCCGGGATGGCCAGGCGCTGTTCGATGTCAAGCTGCCCCACGAACCGGCGGTGCTCAACACCATGCAGGTCAAGCCCTTCACCGTGGCCGACCTGGCGCTGCGGGCCCTGGCGGGTGACACCTTCCCCGTCATCGAGATCGTGCCCGGCCAGATCCTCACCCGGCGCGTGGAGATGCGGGTGCGACGCTCCAACGGGGCCATCCTCCCCGACCCGGAGCGCGACCTGCTGAAGCTGGTGGTGGTGGAGCGCCACCGGGCCACGGGCAACATCGGCGCGGGGCTGGTCAAGGGCTTCGGGCTCCAGCGGGGCGCTCTGGCAACCTCGGTAGCCCACGACTCCCACAACATCGTCGCCGTGGGTGCCAGCGACGAGGAGACCTACGCTGCGGTGCAGGAGGTGGTGCGCAACCAGGGCGGACTAGTGGTGGCCGCCGGGGGCAAGGCCCTGGCCTCCCTGCCGCTGCCTCTCGCTGGCCTGCTCTCCACCGAGCCCCTGGAGATGGTGGCACGGAGGATCGAGGAGATGGAGGCCCTGGCGGCGGAGCTGGGCTGCCGGGCGCCGTCCCCCTTCTCCGTCCTCTCCTTCCTGGCCCTGCCCGTCATCCCCGAGCTGAAGCTCACCGACCGGGGCCTGGTGGACGTGGTG
>JBHIBI010000023.1:0-11758 GCA_046758985.1 Dehalococcoidia bacterium | reverse complement strand
CGGGCCCCCAGGGCCTTGGCCTCCTGGGCCAGCCCCTCGATCTCCTCCTTAGGGACATGGGTCAGCTCCACACCAGGCAGGGCTAGGATGTCCCAGCGGCGGGAGGCCAGAGCACAGTCTTGCACCAGCGTCTTCACCACCAGCTCCAGATTGCCCGCCCCAGCGTGGTCGGTGATGCCGATGACCCGGTAGCCCCGGTCGTAGGCCCTGCGGATGAGCTCGATGGGGGAAAGCACCCCATCGCTCAGGAAGGTGTGGGTGTGGAAGTCGAACATGTCGGCCCTCAAGGTATCACAGGCAGGGGTGCGGCGCAACAGAGGAGGGTCCAGGTTCTCGGCTTACCAAACAGGCGATGCCAGCCCAGAATAGGGGCTGGCATCGCTCAAGAGGACGGGGATGAAGACTAGCGCTTGTTAATCCGGTAGACGCTGGTGCCGCAAACGGTACAGCTGCCGCGGGTGGCGGGGCGACCGTTCTTGAGGGTAACCGATTGCTCGTTACGGACTGTCCGCTTGGTCCTGCACTTGAAGCAGTATGCCTCCATCGGCCCACCTCCTGGCTCAAGGTAAGCACACCATAAACAGCCTCAGGGGAGTTGTCAAGCGTTCTCCCCAACTGTCGAGGTTTCTGGAGGCAGTCCAGGGGCTCAAGGTGCGCTGGGTTCCGGTGCGTGGGGCGATGGCGTGTGTAGCCGGAAGACCTTCTGCGGTTTCCACAACCCCAGGGGCTTATCGAAACGCGCCACCGCCAGGAAGACCCCCTCCGTGGTGTATAGGCGCCAGCTCTCGAGGTGGGAGGCGGAGTGGCTCCGGGGGCCCAGGTTCACCGGCTGGCCGTTGCGAATCTCCCGCTCCGCGGCGTGGCCGACCACGACCGCCTTCATGGGCAGGAAGACGGTATCCAGAGGCTGGAGCAGCTCCGTCCACGTGGCTTCGCGGCAGGCAGCCTCCAGGCGCTCCATGGTTACCGAGTCCTCGACATGGAAGGGCCCGGTGCGTAGCCGGGTCAGGGCCACCTGATGGGCACCGCAGCCCAGGGCCTCGCCCAGCTCGTGGGCCAGGGAGCGCATGTACATGCCCCGGCCGCATTCCACCTCCAGGGTAGCCTCCGGGGACTCCCAGGCTACCAGCTCCAGGCGCTGCACCTCGACCCTCCGGGGCTGCCGCTCCACTTCGATACCCGCCCGGGCCAGGGCGTACAGGCGCTGGCCCTGGCGCTTCAAGGCGCTGTACATGGGGGGTGTCTGGTAGATGGTGCCCCGGAAGCCCTCCAGGACCTGCTCGACCTTCTCCGCGGTGACACCGGTGGGGTCACGTTCCTGGGTGACCCTTCCCTCGGCGTCGAAGGTGTCAGTGGAGACCCCCAGGCGCACCCTCAGTCGGTACAGCTTGCTGCTGTTGACCAGGTACTCCATCACCCTGGTGGCCTGGCCGAAGCAGAGGGGTAGCACTCCCTCGGCCAGGGGGTCCAGGGTTCCACCGTGGCCCACTCCTCGCTGACTCGTGAGCCGCTTGACGCGGCGCACCACCGCCATGGAGGTGTGGCCCAGCGGCTTGTAGAGGTTGAGGGTCCCGTTGACCGATGGTCCCACCTTATTCGCCAGGGGAGGCCTCCGGGTGGATGCTCCTCAGCAGCCGTTGCAGGTGGTCGGCCTGCTCCAGGGAGTCGTCCAGGATGAAGCTGAACTGGGGAATGCCTTTCAGGCTCAGTCGCTTCAGCAGCTCATGCCGGAGGTACCCTGCAGCAGAGTTGAGGCCGTAGAGGGTGGAGAGCTTCTCCTCCGGGTTGCCCAACACGCTGATGAACACCCTGGCGTGCCTCAGGTCCACCGAGGTGTTCACCTGGGTGATGCTCACGACGCGAGAGATCCGGGGGTCCTTCAGCTCACGTCCCAGGATACTGCTCAGCTCCTGGCGAAGCAACTCGTTCACTTTATCGGTACGTCTTGTCATGGCGCCCTCGAAACCGCTGGGGATGGGACCCCCTATCGAAGGGATCTGCGCTGGGGGGCGTGCCCTCGCTGGGCCGGCGGGATAATCAGGAGGCAGCAGCGCCTAGGCGTTCCCTGCGGTAGACCTCCAGCGTGTCGCTCACCTCGAAGTCGGAGAAGCCCTCAAGTGCGATGCCGCACTCAAAGCCCGCGGCCAGCTCGGTAACGTTCTCCTTGTAGTGCCGCAGGCTGGAGATGGTACCCTCGTGCACCACCTCACCCTGCCGCAGCACTCGCACCGGGGCACCACGGAGGATGTGGCCATCCCGGATGATACACCCTGCCACCTTGCCTCCCTTGCCCAAAGGGAACAGGGCTAGGACCTCGGCCCGTCCCTCCACCACCTCCTGGACCCTGGGCTTCAGCATCCCTTGGAGGGCCTTCTCCATGTCGTCCACCAGTTGGTAGATGATGGAGTAGAGACGGATCTGGATGCCCTGGGTGTCTGCCATCCGCCGGGCTCCGGGCTCCACCGAGGTATTGAAGCCGATGATGACCGCCTTGGAGGCTACGGCCAGGAGGACGTCGCTCTCGGTGATGGTCCCCGTCCCCGCATGCAGGATGCGGAGCTTGACCTGCTCCGGGGTGGTCTCCAGCTTAGCCAGGGCGTTTCTGACCGCGTCGATGCTGCCCTGCACATCGGTCTTGAGGATGAGGCCCAGCTCGTGGACCTCGCCCGTCGTTACCTGGGTAGAGAGATCCTCCAGGGTGAGGGCCCGTGCCCTGGCTCCCTCCGCCGTCTTCTCCTTCTGCCGCTCCGCTACAATGGTGCGGGCGGTCCTCTCGTCGGAGACGGCTAGCAGGGTATCCCCGGCCTCAGCTACCCCACTCAGCCCCAAAAGCTCCACGGGTCTGGAGGGGCCGGGCTCTCTGGTGCGCTTCCCCGCATCGTCGGTCATGGCCTTGACCCGGCCCCAGGTGCTCCCGGCCACCACGCTATCCCCCACCTTGAGGGTACCCTGCTCAACCAGCACCGTGGCTACAGGGCCCCGGCTCTTGTCCAGCCTGCTCTCCAGCACCACCCCCCTGGCCGGCTGCTGGGGGTTGGCCTTCAGCTCCGAGACCTCGGCCACCACCAGGATGTTCTCCAGCAGGTCCTCGATCCCCTGGCCCGCCTTGGCCGAGACGGGAACGGCGATAACCTCGCCGCCCCACTCCTCCAGCACCAGGCCCTGCTCTCCTAGCTGGCGCTTTACCTGGTCCACATCGGCCTCGGGCTTGTCAACCTTATTGATGGCCACCACGATGGGCACCTTGGCGGCCCGGGCGTGGTTCAGTGCCTCCACCGTCTGGGGCATCACGCCGTCATCGGCAGCTACCACCAGGACAGCGATGTCGGTCACCTGGGCCCCCCGAGCCCGCATGGCGGTGAAGGCCTCGTGGCCTGGGGTATCGATGAAGGTGATGGCCTGGCCCTTGTACTCCACCTGATAGGCGCCAATGTGCTGGGTAATCCCCCCCGCCTCCCGCTCGGCGACTCGGGTCTGCCGGATGGCGTCCAGCAGGGTGGTCTTCCCGTGGTCCACATGACCCAGGATAGTGACCACCGGTGGGCGGGTCACCTGCTGGGAGGGGTCCCCTTCCTGAGTGGTGAGAAGCTGGTCCAGCATCGAGGGAGGGGCCTGCTGCTGTTTCACCCGGTACCCATAGGTCTGGGCCACCCTGGTGGCCACTTCCAGGGAGATGGCCTGGTTGATGGCGGCCATGATGCCGTTCCGCATCAACAGCTTGATGACCTCCACGGGATTGGCCTGCAGCAGCTCTGCCAGCCGCTTTACGGTCACCGTCTCGGGCAGCTCCAGCACTGGCGTGGCCGGCCGGGTGGCCTTTTTGCTGGCTGCCGTCGTTGATTTCTTTGTGGGCGTAGCGGTCTGCCGCGCCTTGGTGGTCATCGCACCTCCCCCACAGGGGCAGGTCCCAGAGAGGTCTGGTAGTAGAGCCGCAAGCGCTGCCGGTCCTCCTCACTCACGGGATGGTGGAGGGTGTACTCCAGTCTACCCTTCTTGAGGAGCTGCTGCCAGCAGCCCTCCTGGCGGCAGAGGTAGGCACCCCTCCCCGGTTGTTTCCCCGTGGGGTCTACCTCAACCCTGCCATGGGGGCTACGTACCACCCGGAGCAGCTCCCCCTTGGGAAACCTTCCCCGACAGCTCACACAGGTCCTTACGGGTATATGCTTTTGGCGCACCACGTCTCTCCCGGGTCTCAGTCTCCTTAACCCTCTTCCGGTTCTTCCACAGTGCCGCTCTGTTCTACGCGGGGGGCCTTTTTGCTGCGTGAGGCCTCCTCAGCAGTGCCCCGTCGGCCTTTGCGGCCCCGGCGCTGGCCCCGGCGCTCCCCCATGATGTCCTCGGCGAAGCGGAGCTTCCCCGCCTCCACCGGCATGGATGGGAGATTCCAGATCTCGTCACCCAGAGGAACGGGCACGGGCTCTTCCTCGGGCTCCTCCGGTTCCTCTTTGACCTCGACGGCCAGTGCAGCCAGCTCCTCCTCCGAAGCCCGGGCAAGCTCCTCCACAGAGGCGGGTATCTCCTCGACAGGGGCCGCAGGGGCTTCGGGCTCTGAGGGCTCCACAGGCGCCGCCTCGGCGGCCGGGGGTGTGGGGGTTATACCCAGCTTCCGTAGCCAGTCACTCAGGGTGGTCTTGCTCACCTCCAGCTCCTGGGCCGTGGCCAAGAGGCCTTTCTCGTTCACTAGCTCAGGCAAAAGCCCTTCCAGGGAACGCTGGTACTTCTCCTCCACCCGCTGCATGAGCTTGGTCTTGCGAGCCACGGGCTGCTTGGCCCCCACCGGCTCTGGCACCGCTGGGGCAGGCTCTTCCACGGCAACGGCCTGCTTCTTGGTGACACGTTGGGCCTTGTACTCCTCCCACTCGGTCACGCTCTTGATGTCCAGCCGCCAGCCGGTAAGCCGGGCCGCCAGGCGGGCGTTCTGTCCCTCTTTGCCGATGGCCAGGGAGAGCTGGCGGTCGGGTACCGCCACGACTGCCGACTTCTCCCCCTCGTTCAGCTCCGTGTGAACCACCTCGGCGGGGCTGAGGGCGTGGGCCAGGAAAACGGCGGGGTTCCTGTCCCAGCGGACCACGTCCACCTTCTCCCCTTGCAGCTCCTTGCCTACATTCTGAATGCGCCTTCCCTGGGGGCCGATGCAGGAGCCCACGGGGTCCACGTTGTCCTGGCGGGTGGCGACGGCCACCTTGCTGCGGGCCCCCGGCTCCCGGGCAATGACCTTGATCTCCACGATGCCGTTGTAGACCTCCGGCACCTCCAGCTCCAGCAGCCGTTTGAGTAGATTCTTGTGAGTCCGGGAGACCACGATCTCGGGCCCCTTGGCCGAACGGCGGACCTCCAGGACGTAGGCCTTCACCCGCTCTCCGCGCTTGAAGCGTTCCATGGGCACCTGCTCCTCAGGGGGGAGGATGGCCTCAGCCCGGCCCAGGTCCAGGATCAGGTTGCCCGTAGCCCGGTCCTCCTGGCTTACCACGCCGGAGATGATGTCCTCCACTCGCTGGGCAAACTCCTCGAAGACCAGCTCCCGCTCGGCCTCCCGGAGACGCTGGAGCACCACCTGGCGCGCCGTTTGAGCGGCGATACGACTGGTCTGGTAGAGGGAGGTCTCCAGGGTCAAGGTCTCCCCTACCTGGGCGTCAGCCTTGATCCGCCGGGCCTCCTCCAGGGTGAGCTCTTTGCGGGGGTCCTCCACCTCTTCCATCACGGTCTTGAGGAGATACACCTGCATCTCCCCCGTGTTGGGGTCCAGTTTCACCGTGATGTTCTGGCCGGCGGTGTTTACCTCCTTCTTGAAGGCCGAGGCCAGGGCTGCCTCAATCACCTGCAACACCGTCTCCTTGGGCAGGTGACGTTCCGCTGCCAGTTGGGTGAGCGCTATATGAAGATCGCTCTTCATTTTGTGCCCTCCTAGGCCTCCCCCCGTTTCTCCATGAAGAACGAAAGCGGGACATGTCCCGCTTTCACAAAGGTCGAGGTTCCTAGGGAGAGTATAGCATCTCTCCCCTCCGGATGCAACCCTTGAGCCCATCAACTGGTCCCTGGGGCCAAGGACTCGAGGGACGTGCTTACCACCAGACTTTCCCGTACACCTCCCGTTCTATCTCCTGGGATTCCCGAGTCCAGAGGCCGGTACTCAGATATTTCCAACCGCCATCGGCCAGCAGGCAGACGATGTTCCCCCGCCCCATCCGCCGGGCCAGCTTGAGGGCGCAGCAGACCACCGCGCCCGAGGAGATGCCAGCGAAGATGCCTTCCTGGTGCAGGAGCTCCTTGGTGTAGCGGAAGGCGTCTACGCTCCTCACCATGATGCGAGCGTCCAGCAGCGAGAGGTCCAGGATGGGGGGGATAAACCCCTCCTCCAGCGCCCGGAGGCCCTGAATGGAGTCATCAGGCTCCGGGACCACAGCGATCACCTTGGTCTCCGGGTTATGCTCCTTCAGCCGCCTTCCCACCCCCATCAGGGTCCCCCCTGTGCCCAGACCGGCGATGAACATATCTGTCTCCGGCAGGGCCTGGAGGATCTCCTGTCCTGTGGTCTCGTAATGGGCCTGGGGGTTGGCCTCGTTGCCGTACTGGAACGGCATGAAGTAGTGGCTATCCTGGGCCGCCAGCTCCTGGGCCATCAGAATGGCGCCGTTGGTGCCGCGGTGGCCATCGCTGAAGACGATCTCCGCTCCATAGGCCTTCAGGAGCTGGGCTCGCTCCGGGCTGACGTTCTCGGGCATAACCACGGTGACCTGGTAGCCCTTCAGCCGTCCCACGAAGGCCAGGGAGATGCCGGTGTTCCCGCTGGTGGGCTCTAGGATCACCTTGTCGGGGGTGAGCCTTCCTTCCGCCTCGGCCTGCTCCAGCATATACTTGGCGATGCGGTCTTTGAGGCTACCGGTAGGGTTCTGCCCCTCCAGCTTGGCGAAGAGTTGGACACCCCTCTTGGGACTCAGGGAGCGAAGCTCTACCAGAGGGGTGTGCCCGATAGTGTCCAGGATGGTCTTGGTGTTCATGGCGACGGGTTTAGGCCTTCCCTTTCCCCGCCGGCTGCCTCTGCTGGCGAGGCTGCTCCTGCAAGGGGGGGAGGCCACAGAAGGCCTCGTAGTCGATCAGCTCGGTGACGGTGGGGTGGTCGCCGCACAGAGGGCAGCGGGGGTCGCGGCGCAGCCTCACCGTACGCACCTCCATAGTCAGGGCGTCGATGAGCAGCAGGCGGGAGGCCAGGCTCTGGCCCACGTTCAGCAGCAGCTTCACCGTCTCGATGGCCTGAATGCTCCCCACCACGCCCGTGAGGGCCCCCAGCACCCCTGCCTCGGCGCAGTTGGGTACCGCCCCCGGAGGGGGTGGTGTGGGGAAGAGGCAGCGGTAACAGCCCTGACCCGGCACGAACACCGTGGCCTGGCCGTCGAACTGGAGGATGCTCCCGTCCACCAGCGGCTTCCTCAGGAAGTAGCTAGCGTCGTTCACCAGATAGCGAGAGGGGAAGTTGTCTGCCCCATTGACCACTACATCGTACTGGCCGAGCATCTCCAGGGCGTTCTCCGAGGTGAGGCGTGTCTCGTGGAGCACCACCCTGGTGTCGGAATTGTAGGCCCGGATGGTCTCCGCCGCCGAGAGCACCTTGGGGCGGCCCACATCAGCGGCGTGGTGGAGGATCTGGCGCTGGAGGTTGGAGAGGTCCACCAGGTCGAAGTCCACTATGCCCAGGGTGCCCACCCCGGCCAGGGCCAGGTACACCGCTACCGGTGAGCCCAGGCCTCCAGCCCCGATAACCAGCACCTTGGAGTTCAGAAGCTTGCGCTGCCCCTGGCTCCCGATTTGGGGCATGATGATGTGCCGGCTGTAGCGCTGGACCTGCTCGGGTCGCAGTGTCCGAGGCTGAGTCATGTTGCCACTCCTCGTCTCCAGTATCCATGAACAGCAAAAGCCCCGCCTCCACAACGCTGGTGGGAGATGACCGCGGGCGCCGTCGGCGGGGCTTGGTTGCTCCTAGTTCTCAAAGGGCCTAGATCTGATAGACGCCGGTGCTGGCGAGCTGGTTCTGGCGGTAGGCCAGGTCGGCGACGGTGGTGGAGCCAAGCAGGTGTTGGATGGCCTCCTCTACGGTCCTCCAGACCTCGCGCTGGGCACAAGTGGTGGAGAGTATACACTCGCTGGGCTCGGTGAAGCACTCGAGGGGTGGCGAGTTACCCTCCAAGGTGGCCATGACCATGCCTATGTCGAGTTCTCGGGGGTCCTTGGCCAGGGTGTGGCCTCCTTGAGGGCCGCGCCGGCTCTTGATGAAGCCGAATTTGTGTAAGGTAGTGAGGAGCTGGTCCAGGTAGGGTTCGGGGATACCCTGGTGTCCAGCGATCTCCGCCGTCTGCACCGGGCCTTCGCCGTAGTGCTGGGCCAGTTCTACCAGGGCCCTCACCCCATAGTCCACTTTCATCGGTATCCGCATGGCACCGCCTCCGCACGGGGCTCTTCTCGCATTATAGCACGGCCCGTAGGCTGTTTCAAGGTTAGCATGGAAGTCGATGCACTTTCCGATTTTCTCGTGCCGTCTCCTATGGACTGCTGGCTGGATGAGCACACCAGCAAGTTACTCCTCTTCCGTGGGCTTCTCCTCGGTGCCTTCGGCAGCCTCAGCCTCAGCTCCCGCCTCAGCCTCCACCTCAGCTTCCGCTACCACCTCCTCGACCACCGCTATCTCCACATGGGCCACCAGCGCTTCGAGGTCCGTGAGGATGGTCACGTTGGCAGGGGGTGAGAGGCCTGCTACCCGGATGACGTGGTCTGGCTCGGTGAGGGAGGAGACGTCCATCTCAATTTCATGGGGCATGTCCATGGGCAGGGCCTCCACCTCCACCGCGTAGAGGTCCTGCACCAGGGAGGCGCCGGGCATCCGTCCTGCGGGTGCCTCGCCGACCAGGGTGATGGGCACCTCGCTGCGCAGCGTCCGGGTGACGTCCACCTGGAGGAAGTCCACGTGGAGGATGGTCTCCTGCACCGGGTCCCACTGGATGTCCCGCACAAAGGCCAGATGCTTCCCCTTCTCTCTGCCAATGGTGATGGATACGGGAGCGGTCCTGCCCGCCTGGACCAGCACCTTGGTCAGCTCCGTTAGGGGCGCCTGCAGCGTCCGCGAGGTGATGCCCCGTCCATACAGGTGGACGGGGATGATCCCCGCACGCCGCAGCCGCTTCACCCGCTTACCCAGCTCGGTGCGGTTCTCCAGCTTGATGGGGATGACTTGGTCCGCCATAGCTACTCCCGGTGTTGAGGGTCGATTCCATAAGGAGTGTACCGCCTCCGGCGTGGCGTTGCAAGCCGAAGGGCGGGTCTGCTGACCGGGGATTTGGCCTGCTCAGGAGGGCAGGCAGGAGCCCATGAAGTCCTGGTGACCCCGCAGGAACTCCCGGGAGTCCAGAGGCTTTCGTCCTTCCATCTGGAGCCGCTTCAGCCCCAGGACTCCCTCCCCGGTGACTACCCCGACGGCGGGGTCCGTCCCCTCCAGGGCCACCACCTGTCCCACTGCCCCCAGCCTCTCCATATCCAGCGGCACCGCCTCCAGAATCTTCAGCAGCCTCCCCCTCCAGTGGGTGTAGAGGCCCGGCCACGGGGTGTAGGCACGGAGGCACCGTTCCAGGTCCTGGGCGGGGAGGTGCCATGGGGCCTGGCCGTGCTCCTTCCGCACCAGGGCCGTCTTCGTGGCCTGGGCCTCGTCTTGGGCCTGGGGTGTGAGCTCCCCCCGGAGCCATGGTGGCAGGGTCTCCTTGAGCAACTCCGCACCCAGGCGCAGGAGGCGCTCCGTCAGGCTCTGGGCGGTGTCCTTCGGTTGGATGGGCTCCTCCCGCTGGGCCAGGATGGGCCCCGTATCCATCCCTGTGTCCATGAGGATGATGGTCACACCCGTCACCTCATCGACCTCCACCAGGGCGCTCACCACCGGCGAGGGGCCCCGGTGCCGGGGAAGCAGGGAGGGGTGGAGGTTGAGGCAGCCGTGGGGAGGGGTCTGCAAGACCTGGGGAGGGAGGAGCTTCCCGTAGGCCGCCACCACGATCACCTCGGGCCGGAGGGCGGCCAGCTCTTCCTGGGCCTGGGGGCGCTGGAGGGAGGTGGGCTGGTAGAGGGGCAGCCCGCGCTCCAGAGCAAACCCCTTCACCGGCGAGGGCTCCAGCGCCAGGCCCCGGCCCCGGGGCTTGTCTGGCTGGGTGTACACCCCCACCACCTGCGGCGTCAGCTCCAGCAGCGCCTCTAGCACCGGAAGGGCGAAGGCAGGGGTGCCCATGAAGATGGCCCGTGTGTCCATGGGCGTTAGCGCCGCCGCTGTCGCAGCTCCTCCCACACCTGCTCGGGGCTCACCCCGGCGGCGGCCATCAGCACCAGGCTGTGGTACACCAGGTCGGCCATTTCTGAGGGCAGGTGCTCCCGGTCTCCCTGGAGGGCGGCGATGGTGACCTCACCCGCCTCCTCGATGACCTTCTGGGCGATGGCTGGCATCCCCTGGCGCAGCAGGTCGGCGGTGTAGCTGCCTTGCGGCATCTCCCGTTGACGTTCCTGGATCACCACGAAGAGCTCCCCCAGGATACCCGGCCCCTGCTCGGCCCGCTGAAACTCCTGGGGCATCTCCTTCAGGGGGGTGAAGAAGCAGGAGCGTTCCCCCGTGTGGCACGCAGGGCCCGTAGGCTCCACCTTGAGCAGGAGAGCGTCGCCGTCGCAGTCCACCAGGGCCTCCCGGAGCCGCAGGAAGTTTCCCGAGACCTCCCCCTTGTGCCACAACTCCTGGCGGCTACGGCTGTAGAACCACACCTCGCCGCCCTCCAGGGTCCGCTTCAGGGAGCTCGGGCTGACGTAGCCCAGCATCAGTACCTGGCCGGTCTCGGCGTCCTGGGCGATAGCCGGGATCAGCCCCTGCTCATCCAGCTTCATCTTCATGGCCTCGTCACCGCCCTTCGTCAAGGACTTCGTCTGAGCCCTGTCGTGAGCCTCAGGACGAACGGCTCAGTCGAAGACCTCAGGGTACTGCCTTCTTCCCCCGGCAGAGCTACGGTCTATCCTACCAGATTCCGTTGGCGTGGCAAAAGGCCGAGCCTCAAAACGGGGTTCCAAGGGGGCTCTACTCCCTTGGCGGGGATCTGGGCATCGCCCAGACCTTATTGAAAGGCGGGCTCAGTGGAGAGGAGGTGCGGCAGCTCTGTGAGGCTGCGTACCTGGAAGTCAGGCAGGGGGAGGCTGGGGTCCGGCGCTGCACCGGTGCGGTTGACCCACACCGACCGCAGGCCTGCCAGGCTGGGCCCCAGCACATCCTCCCACTGGGTATCCCCTACGTAGACCGCCTCCTCCGGCTCCACCTGGAGCCGGGCCAGGGTCTCCCGGAAGGCGGTTGGATCGGGCTTGTAGGTGCCCACCATCTGCGACGTGAGCACCAGCTCAAAGGCCACGCCGGAGCGCTCCAGCAGGGGCAGCAGGTAGGCGTCGTCGGCGTTGGAGAGGAGAGCGGTACGCCAGTGGCGCTGCATTGTTGGCAGGGCCTCCTGCGCGTCCGGGTAGGGCTGGCGGCGCGCCATCTCCCGCACGCACACCGCTGCCGCCGCCGCGGCGTCTCCCTTCAGCCCGTCTCGCTGGAAGACGGCCTGGAAGCACTCCTGCCATGCCTGCTGGTAGCTCTTGAAGGGCGGCAGCAGGCTGAAGTCCCGAGGGTCCAGACGGGTGTGGCGGAAGTCTACCTCCAGGGCCTTCCACTCCCTCCACAACTGCTCGGGGGTTATGGAGAGGCCCTGGGTACGGC
>JBHIBI010000022.1:0-11837 GCA_046758985.1 Dehalococcoidia bacterium | reverse complement strand
CCCATTGGTCAAGGCCGCGCTCGTTGTGGTTGTGGCTGCGGCTACTCGACCACCGTAGTGGCCACCGTAAGCTATTGCATTACTATCAGCTTGCCCACCATCCCCGTCAGCTTGTGCCCAGGCAGCGTGCAGGGCGGCGTTTGGAGGCCTGGGTTACGGGGTTGGAGTCTCTTCACCATGACCCTCTGCCTCTTCGTGGGCCTCCTCATGCGTGTGACCCTCTGCCTCTTCGTGGCCCTCCTCGTGCACGTCGCCTTCCTCTCCCACAGCGTCTCCGGCAGCCTCCAGGAGCTCTACAAGCTCGTGTTCGGCCTCCTCCAAATCACCGGCCTCCACCAGTGCCAGGATGGCCTCGCCCGCCTCGTGGCCAGCGCCATCAGCCACGTCAATGAAGTGGTTCACATGGTGGACGGCACCCTCGGCGTCCCCAATCCTGGCAGATGACAGGGCCAGCTTCAGATGCATAGTTTCCTCAGAAACCCCATCGCCCAAGACACCCGCCAGCATCCCTTCGATCTCGTGCGCGGCATCGTGCAGGTCACCGGTCTCCAGCTTGGTCAACACGTTCTGCATCCGAGCCTGGTGGTCACCCTCGGTCAGTTCGATAATGTGTTGTACGTGATGACGCCCCTCCTCGATGTTTCCGTCCTCGATGGCAAACAGCGCCATCCAGTGGTGCATCTCCATCTCAGCGCCAACATCCGCGCTCTTCTCGTGGGCATGACCCCCTTCCAGGCTGGTGATGTAGGCTACCAGGTCGTCCAACTGCGAATCCGTGAGCTTATCCGGGGGGAACAGCGGCATGATTCCCACCGGGGCCCGGACCTGCCGCCGGACCTCTGCCTCGGTGTGGCCAGGCAGCGCGGGTGCAACGGCGGTCCCTTCTCCGTCTTGGCCGTGGCAGGTGACGCATCCAACGGTATTGAACACCTCCTGTCCCCGGAGGGCGGCTGTGCTAAGGGCCTCCTCCTGCTCCTGAGTGTGGCCAGCTTCCTCCTCGGTTTCGTGGCCGGCACCCTCCGACGGCGCCGTGGGCGTCGGCGCTGGTAACGAGCTGCACCCCAGTGCCACTACCAGCACTAGGAAGAGAACAGGTACAAATAACAGCCTCCTTAGCTGTCTCATGCTGGCCTCCTCCGTTTCTAAAGGCCACGCCATCTTCTGGTAACAAGTATCAAACAGTATGCGGCAGCACATAATGACCTTTGTGGCAGTCTTTACCTGGCTAATGAGTCAGGAGGCCCCTGTCCTATAGGACAGGGTTACTCGCCTGGGGAGCAAGGACCGATGCTAGGCTCTGGGCCACGGGGTTGAAGGTGTGATGAATCAAGACCGAGGGTTTGGCCATGGGTAAACATCTTATCAGACGGCTCTTCGGCCTTCGGGGGTAGTTCACCGTACCGTCGGTCGATCTAACTTTCCCCAAGATCAGCTTTGGGAAGCCGGAGTTGGAGCATTTGGTTATAATGGGGGGCAAAAAGAGGGGGGAGGCATGCCTACCATAGAACTCGTGCTAATGGGGTACGGTGTCAGGTCCAGCCAGGGTGGGCTGGGCTATTCTACGGTGGCGCTGGTCCGTGGACGGAATACCATCCTCTTCGATACAGCCCACTACGGCAGGCGCAACCTCCTGGAACAGGCCCTCCAGCAGCGAGGCGTTCAGCCGGAGGAGGTCAACATGGTGGTGGTCAGTCACGCCCACTGGGACCACTGCCAGAACGTGGACGCCTTCCCGGCGGCGGAGATGGTGGTCCACCCCGTAGAGCTGGACTACTCTCGCTCTCCCCGCAAGGGGGACTGGGCTACCCCCAGCTACTTCGTCGAGAGCCTGAAGGGCCACAAGATCCGGGAGGCCAGCGAGGGGGAGGAGCTGGAGCCGGGGGTACGTGTCCTGGAGACCCCAGGGCATACCAAGGGGCATATCTCCCTGGCCGTGGATACCCCCGACGGAACGGTAGTGCTGGCCGCCGATGCCTTTACCAACGCCGACACCGTCAGGACCGGGCAGATCGGCATCGTGTTCTGGGACGAGGCCCAGTCCGAGGAGAGCGTGCAGAAGCTCCTGGGGACGGGCCGCATCATCTACCCTGGCCATGACCGTCCCTTCCGTATCCTGGAGGATAAGCGGACCGAGTACCTGGTAGAGCAGCAGCCCATCGAGCTGTACGGGGCCCTGGAGCCGGGAAAAGGGGTGGTCAGCGTTACTTTGGGCCCACACGCTCCGGTAGAGCGCCTGGTCCACCCGGAGGCGCGGAAACGGTAGCAACGGAGCGTTGATGCACCTTGTGGTTTTCGACTGGGACCAGACCCTCTGGAACTCCTGGCCCCTGCACCGCGAGACGGTCTGGCATACCGCCGACCGACTGGGGATCCCCCGGCCCAGCGTAAAGAGCATGCTGAGCTACCCCTCGGGGGTGGTGGAGAACCACCTGGAGCAGCTCTTCGGCAGACCCAGCGAGGAGTTCCTCCAGACCTACCTGGGGTTCTACTACGCCAACCGGGCATGGCTCAGCCGCTCCGTCCCCGGCGTCGAGGGGATGCTGCGCACGCTGAAACAGCGGGGCTATCACCTGGCCCTCCTCTCCAACAAGCTGCGCCGCCATGGTGAGTGGGACCTGGAGCATAGCGGGCTGGGGCGCTTCATCGAGCTGGCGGTCTTTCGCGAGGAGGGCGAGACGCTGAAGCCGCGCCCCGAGCCGCTGCTGGCCATCCTGCGCCACTTCCACGTGCCGTGGCAGGAGGCTATCCTGGCGGGGGACAGTGCCATCGACATCCAGTGCGCCAAGAATGCCCGGGTCGCCAGCGCCGCCGCCCTGTGGGCCTGCCTGGACCCGGGGGTGCTGCTCCAAGAGGAGCCGGACCACGTGTGGGAGCGGGTGGAGGAGGCGACGGCCGCCCTGGACTTGGTGGGGAAGAGTCCTTAGACGGGCAGCTTTTCGGCAGCAGCGTGCTGCTCGTCGGCGTGGTAGGAGCTGCGTACCAGGGGCCCCGCGGCCACGTGGCGGAACCCCAGCTCCTCGCCGGTCCGCTTCAGCTCCTGGAACTCGCTGGGACGGTAGAACCGGTCCACGGGGATGTGCCTCTCCGAGGGCCGCAGGTACTGGCCGATGGTGAGGAGCCCGCAACCGACGCCGCGCAGGTCTCGCATGGTCTCCACTATCTCGTCGAAGCTCTCCCCCATGCCGGCGATGATGCCCGACTTGGTGGGCACCTGGGGCTCCAGCTCCTTGGCCCGGGCCAGCAGCTCTAGGGAGCGGTCGTAGTCCCCCTTGGGCCGCACCCGCTTGAACACCCTCCGCGCCGACTCGATGTTGTGGTTCAGCACGTCGGGCCGCGCTCGCATGACCGTGCGCAGGGCGGAGTGGGAGCCCTCGAAGTCGGGGATGAGCACCTCTACCTTGCAGCCAGGCACCAGCCTCCGAATGTGCTGGATACACATGGCGAAGACCATAGCGCCGCCGTCGGGCAGGTCGTCACGGTTCACCGAGGTGATGACGGCGTACTTGAGGCCTAGGTGCTGCACTGTCTGGGCCAGTCGCAGGGGCTCCCCCAGGTCCAGGCCCAGGGGACGGCCTGTGGTGACGGCGCAGTAGTGGCAGCGGCGGGTGCAGATGCCGCCTAGGATCATGAAGGTGGCGGTGCGCCGCTCCCAGCAGTCGCCGATGTTGGGGCAGTGGGCCTCCTCGCACACCGAGTGCAGCTCCGAGGTGCGCAGCAGCCGGCGCAGCTCCAGGAAGTAGGGCCCGCCCGGCATGCGGACCCTGAGCCACTGGGGGAGCCGGGGGCACGCCTGGGTCTCCTGGGTCACGGGGCCTCCTGCGTAGTGGATGCGGGATTCGATGATACCAGATTCGTTCGGAAGTGACCAGCGCTAGTCGCCGGGAGTGGGGCCGCCCTACTCTGCCGTCGGGCCCGGGCTGCCTAAAGGAGCTGGGACACTTCTTCAACGGAGAGATAGAAGGTTTCGCCATCGGGAGTCAAAGCGCCACAGACCTGCCTCAGTAGCGTAACGATAGCCCTGTTCTAGTTCGGAGGCTCGGATTGGCCGGTTGATCTGGGCATACTTCGGCTGCCTGGCAACCTTCCACGCGGGAAGATACTGGCCCATGATGTTGATATAGGTATCTCTGGAGAGCTCCGTCGCCAGATAGTTCACGATCTCCCGGGTGTCTTCCAACATTCCTGGCATCACCATGTGGCGCACCAGAACCCCCCGCAGGGCCAGCCCCTCCTGGTCCACCTTCAGTTCCCCCACCTGTTGGTGCATAGCGCGGAGCACTGCTCTGGCAGCAACGGGATAGTCGGGGGCTAGCAGGTATCTGCGGCAGCGCTCCCGGTCCCAGAGCTTGAAGTCGGGCATGTAGATGTCCACCACCCCGTCCATCAGGCGGATGCTGTCCGGGCTGTCGTAGGAGCTGGTGTTATACACCAATGGGAGACGAAGGCCCATCTCGATGGCGTGAGGGAGGGCCTCCATTATCTGGGGCACGACGTGTTCAGGGGTGACAAAGTTGATGTTGTGGCACCCCATCTCCTGAAGCCGCACCATCATCCTGGCCAGCTCTTTGGGAGTCACATCCTCCCCTGTGCCTAGCTGACTGATGTCGAAGTTTTGGCAGAAGACGCAGCGCAGGTTGCACCAGGAAAAGAAGATCGTCCCTGAGCCACGCCAACCTCGTAGCACATCCTCCTCGCCGAGATGGGGAGAGAAACTCGCGACCCGGGCGTACCTGCCCAGCTTGCAGACGGCGAACTTGTTCTCCAGCCGATTAACTCGACAGTTGCGGGGACAGATGGTGCACGACGCGAGAAGGGAGAGCCCTTCTTCTACCTTCTCCTTGAGGCGACCTTCCTCATGGGTGCGAGGATACGCGGGAAGGAAACTCCCCCGGTCCAGCAGGAAGCGCCCGTTGCCGTGTACCTCCGGTGGTACCTCGGCGTTCATCACGCTCGCTTTCATGCTCTTCGCCCCGGTGCAACGAGCTGGCAGCCCATGTCCGCATCTAGGGCTGGCTTCAACGCTGGCGAGGGCCAGCTCCGTGCTGGTCGAAATGCCCGCCAGAGCATCGGCCTAGGGCCCCCAGAACTCACAAAGGCAGGGGCACCCCTGGGTTGTGGCTCCGGCGCGTTGTAGAGGGGTCTCTGGCCTCTCCCCCACCAGATGCCGGGGATGTGTGCTCTACACTCCGGACAGGCCCCCTCTTGGGTGAGTCGGTAGGAAAGGACCCGATAACCGAAACGCTCGATCAGCCGGGCGTTGCAACCAGGACAGAAGGTGTGTTCGAAAGCCCCCACCTGCCCCGGTAGATTCCCGGCGTAGACATATCGCAGTCCCTCCTCCTTCCCCATAGTAGCAGCCCTCTTCAACCTTATGGCGTCGGTGTCCTCGTGATCCGTCATCTTGTATTCCCTGTAGAAGGCCGTGACATGCCAGGGAATGTCCTTGGAGACGGAGGCCAGAAACCGGGCGGCCTCCCGAAGCTCCTCCTCCGAGTCGTTGAACCCCGGCACCACCAACGTGACCACCTCTACCCAGAAACCCCGCTCGTACGCCATGCGAATGGTGTCCAGGACCCTCTGGAGGACTCCGCCCAACCGGCGATAGGTTCGATCGCTCATAGACTTGAGGTCCACCTTGAAGCCATCCAGCCACGGACGAAGGTAGTCCAGCACTTGGGGGGTAGCGTTGCCGTTGGAGACATAGGCGCAGAGGACTCCCAATCCCCGAGCTTGCCGGAAGATGCCTACTGCCCATTCGGAGGTGATAAGGGGCTCATTGTAGGAAGAGGCCACTACCTCGGCACTGGTGCGGCGGGCCAGGTCCACCATCTCCTCCGAAGTGATGGACCTTGGCTGGACCCCCGCTACCGGGTCCCTCAGCGCCTGGGAGGTGAGCCAGTTCTGGCAGTAGGAGCAGTGATAGTCACATCCCAGCATCCCGAAGGTGGCCACTCTGGAGCCTGGCAAGAGATGGTTATAGGGCTTCTTCTCAATAGGGTCGCACTCCAGGGCAGCCACATATCCCCAAGGGACCATCAGCCGGCCCTGCTGGTTGAAGCGTACCTGGCAGATACCGCGCTGCCCTTCGAGGATGAGGCACCGGTGGCCACAGGCATAACAGCGGACCCTATTCCGATCCAGCTTCTGGTAAAGCTCACCCTCAACCGTATGAGCGTCCAGCACCTCAGCCAGGCTCTTGACCTCTGGCTTGAGCACAGGCATGGGTTAACCCTCTACCACCTTGCATTTCCAGCGTATGCATCCGGCCAGGCGCACCCGAGGAAGCTTGCCCAAAGCTAACTCCTCGAAGGCTTCCACTTTCTGGTGCGGAAAGGTTACGAATGGTGGGCCCGGCAGGATTCGAACCTACGACCGACCGGTTATGAGCCGGCTGCTCTGCCACTGAGCTACGGGCCCCCGCAGTCCCATTATAGCCCACCGGCACCAGGGAGCAAAGCAGATCCCCGGTATGGGAAGGGGATGAGACCTACCAGGAGACCTGGATACGATCACGCCTCGTTGGCTTCATGAGCCTTGGACGGGGAAACAGACGCAGGAACGTCGCACGCCGCAGCCCGGCGGCGGCTCAGCAGGTACCAGCCACCGGCCACGGCGCCTACAAAGTAGACAAGAGCCAGGCCTACGACTAAGGCGGTATTGGTGGCAAAAAAGGCACCCACGGCGCTCCCGCCCACCAGCCCCGATACCAGAGCTAAGGTGATAGGCCAGTGGCAGGGGCAGGCGACGAAGCCCGTCCCGATGAGGAGCCATCCCCCAAGCCTGCTCACTGTCGCTGCCTCACAGCGCCTCCTGGACCGCCTGGCGGAGCGTGTCATAGCTGGTGGCACCCTCGTCCCGGTACACCACCCGCCCCTGTCGGTCGATGACCACCGTGGTGCCCAGGGCCCGTATCTGGTAGGCCCTGGTAGCGCTGCCATCGGTGTCCTGGGCCCAGAGCACATCGTCGGCTCCTATGTTTCGCCAGAAAGTCTGCCACTCTTGAAGCGAATACTGAGGGGATATGTTAATCGCCACCACCTCTACGCTCCGGTCCCGCAGCTCAGCGTACACCCTGCCCAGCGCTGGAGCCTCCAGCGCACAGGTAGGTCAACCAGGGAAGGAGAAGTAGAGCACCACCACATCCCCCCGCTGCTCAGAGAGCTGGAACGGGCCGTCGGCCGTTGCCAGGGTGACATCCGGGGCGGGCTCACCGCTGGCCGTGGAGCCGCCCAGCAGCCCGGCGGCAAACAGGCTGTACACCACGATGCCCAGAACCGCCAGCAGGCCCCCGGCCCACCAAACAGGAGTCCAGCGACGCTTTGCTTGCTTGGCTTTAGCCTGAGAAGGCCTTCCTCTCTGCTTTACTGCAATAACCCTTTCCCTTCGGAGATTCCTCTATCCACTCCACGCAGCAGATCACGCGGGTTATGTCCCGCACGAAGGCCTGGGCCACAGTTTTAGAAGGGCCGGGCTCCCAGGAGACCGCCGAACCGTAGCCCCCAGAGGGCGATTGCCAGCACGGTGGAGCCTACCAGGATGATCCGCGACCGCCTCTGCCAGGTGGTGGCGGCACGGTGGCGGAGCTGGAGGTACCAGCCCCGTCCCAGGGCCACAATCGTCAGAACCAGAAAGGGATACGTCAGCAACCGCAACGCGGGTGCCAGGGCGAGCCCGCTCCCGCTGGCTGCCAGGAGTCCGAGCAGCCCAGGTATCACTCATCACCACGGGAGGGGCAATAGGCCACTCAGAGGCAAGAGTACGTTTTCCATCTTGAACCACCGTTGCACCGGTCGGCCTCCTTCCTATTCCACGCAGCAGCTCATGCGGGTTATGTCCCGCACGAAGGCCTGGGCCGCCAGCTTGAGGCCCTCGCTGAGCGTGGGGAACACGTGCACCGTGTCGATGATATCGTCAATGGTGAGGCCGAACCTGACCGCCAGGGTGGCCTCGTGGATCAGGTCGGCGGCATGGGGCGCTACCATATGTACCCCGAGGATCTGAGAGCTCTCCGGGTGGATCACCATCTTGATGACACCCCGGTCCTCCTTGACAGCCTTGGCCTTGGGCACCTGCTCGATGCGCACCACCCGGCAGGCGCAGGCGTGGAAGCGGCGCATCTCCTCCTCCTCGGTAATGCCCACCGAGGCCACCTGGGGGTTGGTAAACACTGCGTGGGGCACGTGGTCGTAGTTGATGCCCTTACGGGAGCCAGTGAGGGCGTTCTCAGCGGCCAGGTTGCCCTCCTTGGCCGCCACCGTCTCCAGGGCCATCTTGCCCACGCAGTCGCCCGCGGCGTAGATGTGGGGTGTATCCGTCTGGTACCAGTCGTTGACCTGGACGAAGCCGCCGTGTACTGTCTCCACGCCCGCCTTCTCCAGGGCCAGCTCCTCGGTGTTGGCCCGGACGCCCGCCGCCAGCAGCAGGTGCTGGGCACGGATCCCCTCGGCGGCGGTGCTGAAGGAGCGCCTCCGCTGGGCCCCTTGGCCGCTGCCCTGAGCTTGTCGAAGGGTCACCACCTTCTGCCCGTCCTCCTTGGATACCCGCTCCACGGTGATGCCCACCCGGAACTCGATACCCTCGGCCTCCAGGCACCGCTGGAGCTCCTGGGCCACCTCAGGCTCCTCCCAGGGCAGAATCTGGTCCATGGCCTCCAGCACCGTCACCCGGGTGCCGAAGTGGGCGAACATCTGGGCGAACTCCAGCCCCAGGGGGCCAGCCCCGATGACCACCAGCGACTCGGGGAGCTCCCGGAGATCCATGGCGGTAACGTTGGTCAGCCAGGACACTTGGTCCATGCCCGGAATGGGCAGGGACTTGGTGGAGGAGCCCGTGGCGATGATGACCTTCTTCGCCTCGTACACCTGGCCGTCCGCCTCTACCTGGGTCGGCGAGGCGAACCTGGCCCTGCCCTCCAGGTAGGTGACCCCGGGCAGGGCCCCCAGCACATCCAGGTAGTTACTGGAGCGCAGGGCCGCCACCAGTTCGTCCTTCTCCTGGATGGCTGCCCGGTAGTCGAAGAGAGGCTGGTGGCCATTGGCCAAGGCCTTGAATTTCGAGCGATTCGCGTAGTACACCTCGTCACCCACGGTGAGCAGGTGTTTGCTGGGGACGCACCCCACGTTGACACAGGTCCCCCCGACGGGCAGGCCACCGTTGACCATCAAGGTGGTAGCCCCCCGTTGCGACGCCTTGGTGGCCGCAGCGAAAGCGGCTGCTCCCCCGCCGATGATCAACAGGTCGTAGTTGTGGCTGCTGCCAGACTGAGGGAACACCATCTCCTCCCTCCATCCGTGAAAACCTACGTTGTATCAACGCGGGTGCAGCTCCAGACAGCCTCGGCGTTCTCGGCGATCATCGCCTGGGCCAGGGGGAGGAGCTGCCGCACCCGTTCATTGGTCGCCTGGTAGAAGATGTACTTACCCTGGCGGCGTGTATCGATGAGGCCACACCAGCGAAGACAGGCCAGGTGGCTGGACACACGTCCCTGAGCCGAGCCGATGGCCTCTACCAACTCCGTCACCGTCTTCTCACCATCCAGCAGCAGCTCCAGGATACGCAGCCGCGTGGGGTCTCCCAGGATGCGGAAGAAACGGGCGGTGACGCTCAGCCGGGGGTCCTCCCGAGGATGAATCCCTGCCAGCTCCCAAACAATAGCCATATCCTACCTCATAAACGTCTATACGTATATTATAGCGTGGGGAGCCCCTCTGTCAAGCGCCAGGTAGGAAATATCCCGCAGCGGCCGCTACAGCCCCAGCAGGCAGCGGCCCTCCGGTCGCAGGAAGGGATTGTACTGCCGCTCCTGGCCGATGGTGCTCTCGGGGCCATGGCCCGGCAGCACCCGGGTCTCGTCGGGCAGGGTCAGCAGCTTGCTCACAATGCTGTCCATGAGCTGACGGCCATCGCCACCCGCGGTATCGAACCGGCCGATGCTCCCCTGGAACAGGGTATCGCCGGTGAACACCACCCCCTGGCCGTAGTAGCAGACACTCCCCGGTGTGTGGCCCGGCGTCTCCAGTACCTGGAACTGAAGCTCCCCCACCTGGACGGCCTCGCCATCCTGCAGCTCACCGTCGGGCTCCGGCGGGTCGCGGAACTGGAGAATAAGATCCCGCACCGACGGGCGGGTGGTATCCCTGATGAGGAACAGGTCGCCAGCGTGGACGCCGTAGGGGGCGCCGGTGGCCTCCTTCAGCGCCGCCACCGCGCCGATATGGTCGCTGTGGCCGTGGGTATTGAGGATGCGAATGATGGTAAGGCCCAGCCTCCTGACCTCGTCCAGGATGCGCTGGGCCTCGGCACCGGGGTCGATAACGATGCCCTGGCCCGTCGCCTCCGAGCCCACGATGTAGGTGTTCTCGGCCAGGGGCCCCACCACCAGCGGGCGGATGATCATACCGCTAGCCCTCGATGGGGGTATCGTCGCGGTTGCCCCACTCGCGCCAGGACCCGTCGTAGTTGCGGACCCTCTCGTGGCCCAGCAGCTTCAGGGTGAACATGCCGTGCGCCGCACGGATACCGCCCTGTCAATAGGCCACCACTTCCTTGTCCCCGCCGATGCCTGCCTCCTCCAGCGTTTTGCGCAGCTCCACAGGGCTCTTGAAGGTACGGAAGCCATCGTCGTTGAGGGCGTTGACCCACTCCAGGTGCACCGCCCCCGGCAGGTGGCCTACCCGGCGGTTGTCCCTGGGGTTCTCTCCGGTGTACTCCCCCCGGGTGCGCACGTCCCAGAACAGCACGTCCTGGCGACCCAGGTCCACCTTCACCTGCTCCAGGGTGGCCAGGACCTCCGGCTGCACCCTGGGGGTGAACCGCAGGCCCGAGGGCACCTCCGGTCGCTGGTAGGTGATGGGCCGACCCTCGGCCAACCACTTCCGCCAGCCACCGTTGAGCACCTTGGTGGTGGTGTGGCCGTAGTAATTGAGCACCCACCAGGCCCGGGTGGCGTAGAGGCTGCCGTAGGAGTCGTAGGTCACCACTAGCGTGTCGTCGCCGATGCCCAGGCCCTCCATAAGCCGGGCAAAGGGCTCCTCCGCCAGCGTCTTGATACGGTCGTCGGGCTCCTTAATGTAGTTGTCGGGGAGGTTGACCGCTTCGGGGATGTGTGCCCGGCGGTAGGCATCCGGGGGGTCGCAGTCCAGGATACGCAGGCTGGCATCCTCCAGGTGCTCCTGGAGCCAGCCGGTCTCCACCAGCAGCTCCGGGTGGGCGTACTGCTCGTTCTGGGCGCTCATGCTGCTCTCCCTTCCGTCCTTCCCGAAGGGGAAGGATCCCCTGCCTGCCATTCTCCCCGACGGGCCGTGGCCTGTCAATGGCACACCCCTGTATGCTTTGCGGCACGCTTGCCCGCCACCCTGAGCCCGTCGAAGGGTGCGCGGGCAAGCTACTGGGGTAGGCACCGCCCATGCTTCGAGAACCTCAGTATGGTGGTGTCCTGACCTTGACGCAGGGCAACGTGGGTCACGGTTGTTGAATATCGAAAGAGCTCGCTTTGACATCACCTGGCCGACTTGCTACCCTTGTGGGCGACGGTCCTTCCGCGGAAGGATGAGCTCGTGGAAGGGAGGGCACGTGGGACGCTACCTTGAACGGGTAGACATGGATAAGATTATCTCCCTCTGCAAGCGCAGGGGGTTCATTTTCCCCAGCAGCGAGATCTACGGCGGCCTGGGCTCCACCTGGGACTACGGCCCCCTGGGCGTGGAGCTGAAGCGCAACGTCAAGGCCCTCTGGTGGCGCTCGGTGGTGCAGGAGCGCGACGACATGGTGGGCCTGGACGCCGCCATCCTGATGCACCCCAAGGTCTGGGAGGCCAGCGGCCACCTGGAGAGCTTCAC
>JBHIBI010000021.1:0-12036 GCA_046758985.1 Dehalococcoidia bacterium | reverse complement strand
CCTCCTCGATGCGAGAGTAGGGCTGCGTCAGGAGGAAGCACGGCGAGTTGGGGAGGCCCAGCACCAGCTCCTCTAGCTGCTGGATTACTTGGGTATCCTCGGTGTTGTAGTTGAACACCACCCCCCCGTGCTCCACGTTATGCACCACCTGCTCGTCGGGCAGCTCCTCCTGATAGATGCCCCAGGGGGCTGGCGTATCCCAGTGGGGCCCCGAGGTGGGAGGCACCGAGTTGTAGGTCTCCACGGTCTGGCCGGTGGGGACGTGGGGAGCCCGAAGGACGGGGATCCGCTCTCCGGGGCCGGTGGCCCCGGTCTGCGGCGGCGGTCGCAGGGACTGCATAATGCCCGACCCCGCTCCAAAGCCGATGATGACCAGGAGGCCTACGAAGGCGATGAGCCCTACCCAGAGCCACTGACGTACCCTTTTCCCTTTAGCCCGACTGGTGCGGCGGGCTTCCTTGGCCGCTTTGCGCAGCCGCTGCCTCTCCACTCGCCCTTTGGAGACCCTCCGTGCCATGCTACACCTCTGCTTCTGCTCAGGGCTCTAGCATACCCTAGTGTCCCACAGGGTGTCGAGGGCTGTAGCGATGGGATGGGAGGAGCGCCGAATACGGGGCTACTCCACAGAGAACGTCCCGTGTATACTGGGGAGGCGCCGGGCTAGCTCCCTCCCCCAGATCAATGGGGGCGAGACCGGCCAGCATGGAAACAGGAGGGCAGCATGGACTGGTCAACGGTGCAGGAGCTCTCGGAGCGCTACCGCAATTGGGGGCGTTGGGGCCCCGAGGACGAGCTGGGGACCCTGAACTACGCCACCCCGGAGAAGCTGGTCGAGGCGGCTCGTCTGGTGAAGCGAGGCAGGAGCTTTAGCCTGGCCATCCCTTTCGACGAGCACGGGCCCCAGCGGCTCTCCTCGGTCTCAGGCAGCAAGCGGTTCAATCCGGTGCATACCATGTTCTGGGACGGGGCCGACATCGCCGTGGGGGCCCAGGACTTTCGGCCCCATATCCGCTCCACCGACGACATGATCTGCATGCCCCTTCAGTGCGCCACCCAGTGGGACAGCCTAGCCCATGTGCTGTACGGTGACCAGATGTACAACAACCGGCCCGCCAGCCTGGTCACCAGCCAGGGGGCCCAGAAGAACGGCATTGATAAGGCTAAGGACCTCATCGCCGGGAGAGGGGTCCTGCTGGATGTAGCCCGGTCCAAGGGTGTCCAGTGGCTGGAGCCGGGCTATGCCATCACCTCAGAGGACCTGGAGGCATGCATCCGCTCCCAGGGGGTGGAGGTGGGGGCGGGGGACTTCCTGCTGGTACGGACGGGCCACATGACCCTCTGCCGCCACCAGGGTGGCTGGGGGGACTACGCCGGCGGCGACGCCCCTGGGCTTTCTCTGACGACTGCGGGGTGGCTCTACCAGCGGGAGGTGGCGGCGTTGTGCACCGATACCTGGGGCGTGGAGGTGCGGCCCAATGAGACGCCCGACGTGATGCAGCCCCTGCACGTCGTGACCATTCCCAATATGGGCCTCCTCCTGGGGGAGATCTTCTACCTCGATGATCTCGCTGAGGACTGCGCCCACGACGGTATCTACGAGTTCCTGTTTGTGGCACCGCCGCTGCCCATTACCGGTGCCGTGGGGTCGCCGGTCAACCCCCAGGCCATCAAGTAGAGGGCCGCGTGGGCCAGCTCTGTGGACGGGACGGCCTCGATGGAGGATGAGCCGAGGTGGTGAGCCGGCGAGGGAGACCGGCGTTGCCCTGGCAGCGCTGGGGGGTAGGTCTATTCCTGGTCCTGCTGGTGGTGACGGTTGCTTGCCGGCCCCTGCCCACGCCCACCGCCACGCCTCCCCCCACACCTACGGCCACGCCCACTGCTACCCCCTTCCCCACTCCCACGGCGACGCCTACCCCCACGCCCGAGCCCACCCCCACACCCACTCCCACGCCTACCCCTACGCCGACCCCTACGCCCACGCCTACCCCCACACCCACTCCCACGCCTATGCCCACCGCGACTCCAACCCCTACGCCAACCCCTACTCCTATCCCGCTACCCCCTCCCGATGCCAGCGCCCTCGCCCTGGTGATGGCCCCCAGGGTGGGCCAGGGCACCGGTATGGTGGTCAGGGAGACGGGCTGGGTCCTCACCGCCCAGCACGTGGTGGAGGACGAGACCTCGGTCACGGCGACCCTGGGAGACCAGGAGCTGGAAGGGAGGGTGATGCACCAGGATGTGGAGCTGGACCTGGCCCTGATCCAGGTCTCCACCGAGGAAAGCCTGCCCACGGTGACCTTCGCCGACGTGGGACAGCTCAGGGTGGGGGATGAGGTGTGGGCAGTGGGATTTCCCGGAGGCGACCTCCTCGGCGGGCCTCCCAGCTACAGCAAGGGGGTCATCTCCGGTTTCCGGGAGATCAACGGCCTGAACTACGTGCAGACGGACGCTGCGGTGAGTCCGGGGCACAGCGGGGGGCCCCTCTTCACCCTGGAGGGGCAGGTCGTGGGGCTCTTCCTGTTCAAGCTCACCCAGCAGCAGAACTTCGAGGGGGTCGCCTTCGCCCTCTCGGTAGAGCATATCCTAGAATGGCTGGAGCAGACGCTGGGGCCCTAGCTGCACAGAACAGGGAAGGGCTCCCAAAAGGAGCCCCTTCGACCTTTTCCTCGAGTCCAGTGGCTACGCCGCTACGCCAACCTCCGCCAGAGCCCCGATGATCTCCCGGCAGAAGGCGGGGAGGTCGTCGGGCTTGCGGGAGGTGACGATGTTGCCGTCCCGGACCACCTCGCTGTCCTCGTAGAGGGCGCCGGCGTTGATCAGGTCGTCCTTGATGCTGAAGAAGCAGGTGGCCCGCTTGCCCTTGACAATGCCCGCCGAGGCCAGCATCCACCCGGCGTGGCAGATAGCGGCCACCACCTTGCCCTGGGCGTGAAAGTCGCGCACCAGTTGCACCATGGCCGGGTGCCGCCGCATCAGGTCCGGGGCGTAGCCGCCGGGGATGATCAGGGCATCGAAGTCGCCCACCTGCACCTCCTGGACCGCCAGGTCGGACTTAGCGGGATAGCCGTGCTTGCTGGCATAGGTCTTATCCCGCTCCATCCCCACGATGCTCACCGTAGCGCCCGCCTCGCGGAAGCGGTACACAGGGTACCACAGCTCCACGTCCTGGTAGTCGTTCTCCGCCAGAACCGCAATACGCTTCCCCGTGAGCTCCAGCGTCATTCTCACCCTCTTCCGGTGTTCTCAGGAAGCATCCTACCTTTGCCCAGGGGGGCCTGTCAATGCGAGGGGCTGGGTGACGCTGCCCGGGCCTCCACCCTCGCCATCTGCTCCAGGGCCTTGACCACCGCCTGGGTCCCCTGGTTCCCCAGGCCCTGAGCCTCTAGGGCCTGGTACAACTGGCTTACCAGGGCGGTCACCGGCAGGGGCACCTGGAGCTCCCGGGCCATCTCCAGGATGAGCCGCAGGTCCTTGAGCTGGAGCCCGGCCTTGAAGCCAGGCTCGAAGTCGCCCTTCAGGATGCGGGGCCCCAAGTTCTCCAACTGCCAAGAGCCCGCCGCACCTCCCTTGACCGCCTCCAGGGTAGACCAGATGTCCACTCCCGCCTTGGTGCCGAAGACCAGGGCCTCGGCCACCCCGCTGAGGGTAACGGCCACCAGGATCTGGTTGATCAGCTTGGCCACCTGGCCCGCCCCCGAGGGCCCCACGTAGACGATGTTGCGGCCCATGGCCTGCAATACGGGTAAGCAGCGGTCGTACACCTCCCGCTCGCCGCCTACCATGATGGAGAGGGTCCCCTGCTGGGCCCCCCACTTGCCGCCGGTGACAGGGGCGTCCAGCAGGTGCACACCCCGCTCTTGGAGCCTAGCCGCCAGCTCCCGGGTGACCCTGGGGGAGATGGTGCTTATGTCGATGACCACGGCGTCGCGCCGAATGCCTTCGGCGACGCCCCCAGGGCCCAGGATGACCCGCTCCACATCGGGGGAGTCGGTGACCATGGTGATGACGATGTCGCTGCTCTGGGCAAGCTCACGGGGAGACCCGGCGGGTCGAGCCCCCTGGCTCACCAGCTCTTGTATCTTGCTGGCGGTGCGGTTCCACACTACCAGGGGAAAGCCCGCCTTCCGCAGGTTTTCCGCCATGGGCCTGCCCATGATGCCCAGCCCGATAAACCCGACGGTTGGCTGTGGGGTAGCTATGCTAGCCCTCCTAGCTGCGTGAAGCCTGGTGCTCTCTGATCCCTTGCAGGAATCTCTGGGCCCCGCTGATGAGAAGGGTGGTGACACCGGTAGCCAGCCACTGGAACCCCCGCTCCCGCCAGTAGATGGCCTCCTCGGCGGTCCGGGTCAGGGTGCCAGCGTGCTTACCTGCGGCTATGGTCTCCTGGCCTAGCCGCTCAATCAGCTCCCGCACCGCGGGGTCGTTCAGCTTTCCGGGCATCCCCAGGGCGGCGGAGATGTCGGTGGGCCCGAAGAGGATGACATCAATGCCCTCCACCGACAGGATCTCCGGGAAGTTCTCGAACCCCTCCCGGGTCTCCACCTGGATGCCCACCAGGGTCTCCCGGTTGGCCGTCTGCACGTACTCGCCCAGGGGTGCGGTGAGGCCCCACTCGGCGGCGCGGGTGCCCGCCAGGCCCCGCTTGCCCGCGGGGGGGTATTTGACGGCGTCCACCACCCGCTGGGCCTCCTTCCGGGTGTTGATGATGGGGACGAAGACACCCATGGAGCCGGCGTCCAGGAACTTCTGGATGACCTGCTGGGAGTTCTCTCCCACGCGGGTGACGGCGGTGACACCACGCAGCTCGGCGGCGCGGCAGAGCTCCTCACAGGTCTCGGGGCTCATGGCGGTGTGCTCGGCGTCGAGGGTGAGGAAGTCCAGCCCTACCAGGCCCAGGATCTCCACCACCGTGGGCGAAAGGATGTTGCCGAAGGCTCCGATGACCGCCTCACCCCGCCCCAGCTTCTCCTTCAGGGGGTTGTTGCGCACCTTACACCTCGCGTGACGACCCAGGGATTGGGGAGTCTCCCCAGTGTACTGGAGGCCTCAGGGGCCGTCAACCGACGCCTTGTCCTGCGTTGTCAGGCTCCATGCTGTCCTGTATGATGGGGGACGGTCTTCGAGGTCAAGGAGTTCGAGGGAAGCCCCGTGAAGCTCCACGAGTACCAGGCCAAAGAGCTGCTCGCCCAGTACGGTGTCCCCGTCCCCCGGGGCCACGTCGCTCAGACGCCCCAGGAGGCCGCACAGGCAGCCCGTGCCCTGGAAGGGAGGGCCGTGGTCAAGGCCCAGGTCCATGCGGGGGGCCGGGGCAAGGCGGGGGGCATCAAGGTGGTGGGCTCCCCGGAAGGGGCCCAGGAGGCCGCGGCGTCGCTGCTGGGGCGGAGCCTGGCCACCCTTCAGACGGGGCCGCAGGGTGCGCCCGTCCACCGGGTACTGGTAGAGGAGCCGGTGGCCCTTCAGCAGGAGCTGTACCTCGCCATGGTCATCGACCGCGCCTTCCAGGGCCCGATGATGATCGCCAGCCAGGCCGGAGGTATGGAGATCGAGGAGGTGGCCGCCCGGTTCCCTGACCGCATCCACCAGGAGGGGGTGGACCTGGCCGTGGGGTTTCGCTCCTTTCAGGGACGGCGCCTGGCCTACGCCCTGGGCCTTCCGGGGGAGCTGGTTCAGCCCGCCTCCCAGTTGATGGGCAACCTGTACCGGCTCTTCGTGGAGAAGGACTGCTCTCTGGTGGAGATCAACCCCCTGGCGCTCACCCAGGAGGGGGCGCTGCTGGCCGTGGACGCCAAGGTGAGCGTGGAGGACGATGCCCTCTACCGCCACCCGGAGCTCCAGGCGTTGCGCGACCCGGAGCAGGAGGACCCCTACGAGCGGGAGGCCAACGCCCATGGCATCGCCTATGTCAAGCTGGGGGGCGATGTGGGGTGCCTGGTCAACGGCGCTGGCCTGGCCATGGCCACCCTGGACCTTATCAAGGTGGCGGATGCGGAGCCAGCGAACTTTCTGGATGTTGGCGGCGGTGCTGACCAGGAACGGGTGGCCCGCGCCGTGAGCATTATGCTTTCGGACCCCCAGGTGCGTCGGGTGTTGGTGAACGTCTTCGGAGGCATTCTCCGGTGCGATGTGGTTGCCCGGGGCATCTTGGACGCCGTTCAGCAGCAGGGTGCCTCCCTGTCCTGGGTGGTGCGGATGCTGGGCACCAACGTCGAGGAGGGGAAGCGTCTCTTGGGCGAATCGGGCCTCCGGGTGCAGTTCGCCGAGACGCTGGCTGAGGCGGCCACAAAGGTGGCTCAGGCCATCTAGGTGCGGGCAGGCTCATGAGCATCCTGGTGAACGAGCAGACCCGGGTGGTGGTCCAGGGGATTACCGGGCGGGAAGGCAGCTTTCACACCCAGCGGTGCCTGGAGTACGGCACCAGGGTGGTGGCTGGCGTCACGCCGGGCAAGGGGGGCCAGCTCTTTCAGGAGGGTGTGCCCATCTTCAACACGGTAGAGCAGGCGGTGCGAGAGACGGGTGCCAACACCTCCCTGCTCTTCGTCCCCCCGCCCTTTGCCGCCGATGCGGTCCTGGAGGCGGCTGATGCGGGCATCGGCCTCGCCGTCTGCATTACCGAGGGGGTGCCCGTCCTGGATATGGCCCGTGTGCACCGCTACCTCCGGGGCCGGACGGAGCGGCTTCTGGGGCCCAACTGCCCCGGTATCATCTCCCCCGGCGCTCGCTGCAAGGTGGGCATCATGCCTGGGGACATTCACCGGCCGGGGCCGGTGGGGGTGGTCTCCCGCAGCGGCACCCTCACCTATGAGGCGGTGCACCAGCTCAGCCAGCTCGGCATCGGCCAGTCCACCTGCGTGGGGGTGGGCGGCGACCCTCTGGTGGGCACCAGCTTTGTGGACGTGCTTCGCCTGTTCAACGAGGACCCCGAGACCCAGATGGTGGTGCTCATCGGGGAGATCGGTGGCACCATGGAGCAGGAGGCGGCGGCGTATATCCGGCGGGAGCTTGCCAAGCCGGTGGCCGCCCTGGTGGTGGGGGCCAGCGCCCCACCGGGCAAGCGGATGGGCCACGCCGGTGCCATCATCACGGGAGCCGCCGCCCGGGCCGAGGAGAAGCTGGAGGCCCTGCGAGAGGCGGGGGCCCACATCATCCCCTCCCCCGCCGAGATCGGGGCGACGGCCAGGGGTGTTCTGTCGGCCATTCCTCACTAGCGCGGGGTACAACGGGAAAGTATAAGCAGCCCTGGTGCGCCGTTGAGACTCTGGAAGAGGCGGTTTGGCACCTTACCGTGCCTATGTTACACTTGTTCTGAGGTGGCGAAGCCACCTCTGCTGCTCACAGCGGGTTTACGGAACCCTACAGAAGCCGAACCGTCGGCCCCCTGAGGGCAGCGGTGAGGAGGAAGGATGGTTCCGCCTGGCGACATCTTCGGCGTCATTCCCCTTTGGATAGGTGTTTACTTGGCTGCCGTGGTAGCCTTTGGGCTGCATGGCTACACCCTGTACCGGCGATTTCTCCGGTTGATCCTGCGAGGCAGGCCTGCCAACCGCTTCGATAGGCCCCTCCTTAGGCTGTGGGGCGTCATCCTGGTGGTCCTGGGCCAGCGGCGGGTGTTGCAGAGCGTCTCCTTGCGCAGGTGGGACCTGGCTGGCATGGGCCACTCCTTGATCTTCTGGGGGTTCCTCTCCTTCCTCATAAGTTACCTTATCTTCATCTTCAGCGATGCCGTCTGGCGGCCCTTCTCCGTGACCCTGCTGACCTCCACAGGGGCGCGGGTGTACACTGTCTATCTCGACATTTTGGCCCTGGCGATCCTGGTGGCCCTGACGTGGGCCGTGGTACGGCGATGGGTGGTGCGGCCTCACCGCCTCTCCTTTGACCTCACCCGGAGCACCGACGCCATCGTTATCGTCGTCACCATCGCCTCGCTGATGGTGTTCACCCTTCTCACAGAAGCCTTCTACGTGGCGTCAGGAGGGGAGGGACCTGCCGCCGCGGCCATAGTTGGGGGTGCTCTGGGGCGCTGGCTCCAGAGCGTAGGGCTATCAGTGGATGCGGCCAACACCTTTCAGGGCCTCGCCTGGTGGACCCACCTGCTGATCATCCTGGGCTTTGCCGTTTACATCCCCTATTCCAAGCATATGCACATGGTGGCCGCTCCCCTCAATGTCTATTTCCGCAAGCTCTCGCCCCGGGGGACCATCTCCCCTATGGAGGAGCTGGAGCAGGTGGAGAGCTTTGGCGCCGGGAAGGTCCAGGACTTCACCTGGAAGGAGCTGCTGGACGGCTACGCCTGCGCCGTCTGCGGCCGGTGCACCGCCAGTTGTCCTGCTAACCTGACGGGCAAAGTCCTTTCCCCTATGCACATCGTGGAGAATGCCAAGGCTCACCTCCTACAAGTGGCCCCTGCCCTGCTGAAGGGACTTGAGGCCAGTGAGCCCCTTATCGGCGGCGCTATCCCCGAGCAAGCGGTGTGGGACTGCCTCACCTGTGGCGCATGCGTCTACGAGTGCCCGGTGATGGTGGAGCACATCGACTCCATCGTGGACATGCGCCGCTACCTGGTAATGGAGCAGGCGAGGATGCCCGAGACGGCTATGAATGCCCTCCAGTCCATGGAGCAGCGTCGCCACCCCTGGCGCGGCACCACCTTTACCCGCACCGACTGGGCCGAAGGGCTTGGGGTGAAGACCATGGCGGAGCACCCCCAGGCCGAGGTGCTGCTGTGGGTGGGCTGCACCGCTGCCCTGGAGCAGCGCAGCCAGGCCATGGCCCGCTCCATGGCACGCCTGCTGCAACTGGCGGGGGTGGACTTCGCCATCCTGGGCGAGGAGGAGAGCTGCACCGGCGACCCCGCCCGCCGCATGGGCAACGAGTACCTCTACCAGCTCATGGCCCAGCAGAGCATCGAGACCCTCAACCGCTATGGTGTGAAGAAGGTCCTCACTCTGTGTCCCCACTGCTTCAACACCATCAAGAACGAGTACCCCCAGTTTGGCGGCCAGTACGAGGTGCTGCACTACGCCCAGTTCCTCGACCAGCTCATCCAGGAGGGCCGGCTGAAGCCCATCAAAATGGTGGAGACCACCGTGGCCTACCACGACTCCTGCTACCTGGGCCGCCACAACGGCGTCTACGACCAGCCCCGCAGGGTTGCCCAGGCCATCCCTGGCGTCAAGCTGTTGGAGATGGAGCCCCGGAGTCGGGAGCGAGGCTTCTGCTGCGGCGCTGGCGGAGGCCGCCTGTGGATGGAGGAGACGGGCCAGCGGGTCAACCACATCCGCACGGACCACTTCCTGGGGACGGGGGCCCAGACGGTGGGCGTCTCCTGCCCCTTCTGCCTCCAGATGCTCACCGAGGGCATCCAGGCCAAGGGTTTGGAGGGTGAGCGCCAGGCCAAGGACCTGACGGAGCTGCTCCTGGAGAGCGTGGAGGGGGAGGGGCCAGGATAGCCAGCACATGAGGAGAGTGCGTCATGCAATATTGGCTAGGCGTCGGATCGCCTGAAAACTGGAAGACGGCGTTTGAGCTTGGTAACACCTGGGGACTCAAAGGGAAAGGGCCTCAGGCTACAGGTTGGAAGCAGGCTCAAGCCGGTGATGTGCTCCTCTTTTACGCTGTATCACCCATTCGGGGCCTGATAGGTTATGGGGTGATCCAGCAGAAGCTCAAACAGGACCAGCCCCTCTGGCCTGAAGAGGTCCAGAAGAATGAGGTAATATGGCCGCTTCGTCTTACCTTTGAGGTGAGGTTCTGCCTACCTCCTGACCGCTGGCAGGAAGAGAAGGTGGTTGATGACCGGGTGAACTTCCGTGCCAAGATGGGCTTCCGCCAATTGCCAGAAGACATCGCCCTGGCCGTACTTTCTCCTTTCCGGACTACCGTTGAGCCAGCAGAGGAAGAGCTTTCCCTGCATGGTCAGATTGTTGATTCGCTTCTGACAATGGGCCGTCTACAACGTTACCTCTGCGATAGAGAATATCCCATGGAGAGGATGCGTCTCGACGCCGTGTGGAGGAGAGTTGAGCGTTCAGTTCCCAACTTCGTTTTCGAGGTACAGATAGGGGGTAATCCATATCAGGCATTGGCCAAACTGAAACACGCCCACGATCTTTGGAACAGTAATATTTACCTGGTAGCCCGAGGAGTGGACAAAGCTAAGATTGAGGAGCTCCTTTCCGGCACGTTCCACGAGATTAAGAGTAAGTTACATGTGGTAGACCAGGAAACCGTCCGGCGCTTAGCCGAGTTGAAGCATGAAGTCCGACAGCTTGAAGCACAGCTAGAGCTGACTCTGCCAGGCTCTTGACACGCTCCCTCTTTGGCGCGACAATCGCGCGACTCCGACTTCGAGCGAAAGGCCACGCATGAAGCGTCCAAGAACACAGAGGATAGCGAGAGCCAGTGGCTTTAAGTCCTTGGAAGAGGCGTTTGGGGCTATAGACCAGCAGTATGCAAGGGTGGGCAAATTCTCGGCGGGCGAGGACATAGAATTGCTTCGGGCGCTGGCGGTCGGTGCCGACGCAGTGTACGAGCTTTCACGTCTCGTTGGGAAGCCTCCAGCCGTGCGCTAACGAACGGTAGGGTGTCACGATGGAATGGGACGCACTAAGCCCACGCTTGCAAGACGCAGTGTCAGCGCTTCGCCACGCATCTTCAACCATAGAGTACGACGTTGGCGATGCGCTGGAGGATGCGGCTACCGAGGACGATTTTATTGCACTGGCAACCCTCAAACTAGATGAGCTCATCGCAGAATGTGAGTATTGGAAGCGGGTACTAGAGGGCACGGAGTCAGTATAGCTGTTGGCTACCCTCCCTTTAGTTGTTAGCCCCCCCGTACTCCTCCCGCAGCACCCGCTTGAGCACCTTGCCCAGGGGGTTCCGCGGCAGCTCTGCCACAAACACCACCGACTCGGGCTTCTTGAAGCTGGCCAGCCGCTGGCGGCAGTGCTCCATCAGCTCCGCCTCGCTGGCCTGCTGGCCCGCCTTCAGCACCACGATGGCCCGCACCCGCTCGCCCCACTCCACGTCGGGCACCCCGATGACGGCGGCGTCGTCCACCGCGGGATACGCCAGGAGCGCCTGCTCCACCTCCTCGGGGGAGACCATCTCGCCGCCGCGCTTGATGAAGTCCCTGGCGCGGCCCGCCAGGTAGATGTAGCCCTCCTCGTCGCGGTAGCCCAGGTCGCCGGTGTAGAGCCAGCCGCCCCGGATGGCCTGCCGGGTGGCCTCCTCAGCCCGCCAGTAGCCCTGCATGATGCGAGGCCCCCGGGCCACGATCTCCCCCACCTGGTGGGTCTGCACCTCGGTGCCCTCCTCGTCCACGATGCGCACCTCTACGTCCTCCAACGGCCTGCCGATGGAGGTGAGCCGCTTCAGCCTGCGCTCGATCTCCTGGGGGGTGCCCTCCAGCACGTGGTCCTCGGGGGGCAGCATGGTGATGGTGGAGGCCGTCTCCGTCTGGCCGAAGGCGTTGATGAACTGGACGCCGGGGAGTGCGGCGATGGCCCGCCGGATCACCTCCAGGGGCATGGGCGCTGCGCCGTAGGTGATGACCCGCAGGCTGGAGAGGTCGTAGCGGTGGAACTGGGGGTGGTCCAGGAGCTGCTTCAGCATCGTCGGCACCATCATCGCCCGGTGGACGCGGTGCCGCTGCACCAGCTCCATCCATTCCGTCGCCTCGAACTGCCGCTGGACCACCAGGGTGCGCCCTCCGTAGACCGACGCCAGGGCCGACTGTATCCCAGCGATGTGGTACAGGGGCACCGACAGCAGGTTGCGCTCCTCCACCTCGGGGTCTGGCGGGCTGACGTTGGCTAGGATGTAGGAGGCGAAGCTCCCGTGGCTCAGTATCACCCCCTTGGGGCTGCCGGTGGTGCCTGCGGTGAACAGTAGCAGGGTAGTGGCATCGTCCTCCCCCGAGGGGAACAGCTCCTCCGGCGAGCCCTGGGCCACCAGCCCCTCGTAGAGGAGCCAGCCCTCCACGGGTCCCTCCAGGGCCACGTAGTGCCGCACCGTGGGCACCTGCGAGGCCACGGA
>JBHIBI010000020.1:0-12312 GCA_046758985.1 Dehalococcoidia bacterium | reverse complement strand
GCGCTCTTGGACAACCTCAAGGCAGCTCAGGACAGGGCCATTGTAGCAGCGGGACGATGTCGCTGCAACGTGCGCCATCTTGCGCCGCCCGCCGCTGAACAGGCCGGCCCCCGCCCTCTGAGGGCGGGGGCCGAGGAGCTCAAGAAAGGACGCCTCGTCCCTACTGGATGGCGAAGACGGCCTGCACCATCACCTGGACCTCCAGCTCACCGCCGCTGATGGGCGTGGGAAGGACCGGGGCGGCGAAGGTCTCGGCCCTGCCGAAGTCGAGGACGCTGGGGAAGACGCCGCTCTCGGTGATGTACAGCAGCGGGCCCACCTGGACCCCCGTCAGTTGGGCGTACTGGCGGGCCTTGGCCAGGGCGTCCTGTACCGCCTCTTCGCGGGCCTGCGCCTGAAGCGCCGTCGGGGCCTCCACGGTAAAGCTGATGCCCTGGATGCGGATGTCGTCACCACCCGCCTGGGCCACCTCGTCGATGATGACGCCGACAGCCTCCAGGTCCCGCACCTTCACCGTCACCTGGTTAGATACCTGGTACCCCTCCAGCACCTGCTCACTGGTGCGGTAGCAGCCCTCGGTCTCCAGGCGGAACTCCCCGGGTAGCGGTTCCAACGAGTACGGAGGCATAGGCGTGGGCGTAGGGATGGGGAGGGGTAGGGGCCCCTCATTAGGGCACCGGACCACCTCCCGGTAGTTGTACCGGGGGTAGATGTTGAAGAAGCGGGTCTGGATATCTCTCTCGGCAATGCCGCGGCGGGTCAGGGCATCCAAGATGGCGTTCATGGAGGCGGAGGCGCGGCCCACGGCTCCCTGCACCGTCGGCGCCAAGACCTCGACCCCCAGGTTCAGCAGCGCCAGGTCTGGCTGGACACTGACCTTGCCCAGACCGGTCACCCAGATACCCGAGGGCTGTATGCCCCCCACCGCAGGGAAGATAGCACCCGCTGACGCGGCTGCCCCCTCACGGCCAGGGAGCCCCTGAGGGGAGAGCCCTGAGGGTTGGGGAATGCCCGATGTTGGGAGTGGGGTGGTGATGGGAGTCTGGGCCACCATTTCCCACTGGCCGTCCAGGAGGGCGGAGGAGACCTCCGAGTCCTTGACTGTGATGACGGCCGTGTGGGGGGTGATGACCTGGGTCAATACCTGGCCCGTGCGGTCGCCGTAGCCGCCATGCAGGCTCTCGAAGCGGTAGACGAAGCGCCAGCCGTCATCCGCCTCCTCGCTCTGCACCATCTCCACGCTGTCGGCGATGCCGTCGTACTGATAGGTGGGGGAGTCCAGGAGGAAGTCCCGGGCGATGCGCTGGGCGGCCCGCTCGGAGACCCCTCCAGCAGCAGCCGCCGCGCAGCCCGCGGCCAGGAGAAGGGAAAGGATGAGTAGTGGTAGCGCCAACCGTTTCAGCATCTCTGGCCTCCTTAGCAAGGGTTCTACAGAGCAAGACGGAGCCCGGGGCAAAAAGGTTCCCAATAAGCTCTGGCTAGAGCAGGGCACTCCTCCGCCGGAGCAGCATCCACACCGTCAGCCCGCCCAGGAGGAGCGCCAGGGCACCCGCCAGTATCTCCCCCAGCCGCACCAGGAGGGGAGGAGACGGCGGTGTCTGCAAACCTGGCCCTGTTATCCGGAACTCTACACCGGGCTCCTCCAGAACCTCGGGAGATGGTTCCACCACAAAGGTGTCCGCCTCACGTGTGATTTCGAGGGCAGATGTGTCCGCAGCAGGGGCGAACTCCCCCTCCTCCTGGACCGTGAACGGTGCGGTAGGCTGGGCCGCGGGCGGTGGCTCCGCCTGCCGGGTGAAGGTGCCGGCCAGGTCGGCGGAGAGGATGGCGGTGAAGAGCAGAGCCGCCGCCGAGGCGGCCAGGCCCGTCGCCCAGACGGGCCTCAGGGGCGAGGGCACCGGAGCCGGGGGCCGCGTGGGGGCTTCCGTGAAGACCAAGGAGCGGGGCAGCGCGTAGGGGGGTGTCTGCCGCAGCAGCTCCACCGTCCCTCGAAGCCCCTCCAGCTCCTCACGGCAGCGGGCACAGGTAGCCAGATGCTCCTCCACCCGCTGCCGCTGACGGGGCTCCAGGCGCCCGTCCAGGTACTCCGAGAGGAGCTCAAAGGCCAGGTGACCCCGCTTTCGTCCCAGGAACCACATACCATCCACCCTATCTGTCCTGACGTACTTGACTAGGTAAAAGTTCCCCATGATGACGCAGGTAGTCTCGCATGGCCGCCCTGGCCCGGCTGAGGCGGGAGCGCACGGTGCCCAGGTTGCAGGCCATGGCCTGGGCCGCCTCCTCGTAGCTGAGGCCCTGCACATCCACCAGCACCAGGGCCATCCGCTGCTCGGGGGGCAAGCCCAACAGCCCCTGCCGGATAACCTGGCGTAGCTCCCGCCGCAGGGCGGACTCCTCGGGGGAGTCCTGCCCCGACGCGGCCAGGGGTTGCTCCAGAGGAGTCATCTCCTCCAGAGAAAGGCTGGGCCGGGCCCTGGCCGCCCGGAGCATATCCTTGCAGGTGTTGGCGGCAATGCGCAGCAGCCACGCCCGCAGGTTGCCGCCGCGGAACCTGCTCAGGGCGTGGTAGGCAGAGAGGAGGGTCTCTTGAGTGGCATCCTCCGCCAGCGCCCGGTCGCCTAGCAGGTAGGCGCACAGGTTATAGACCTGGGCCTGGTGCTCTTCGACCAGACAGTTGAAGCAGCGCCAATCGCCTCCCTCGTTCTGCAGGGGAAGGGGAGTATGGGTAGTACAGGTAAAGACGCCCTGGGCTTCGGACATGCTCCAGCCATGTACCCCGCGACGAGATTGAGTTCCCTGCCCCACCACCCGGCTACCGGAAGGGAGGCAGCTCCGAATCGAGGTAGCGGAAGGCCTCCTCAAGCTGGCGGTCCCGGTTCAGGAGCAGGTCCTCCTCCGTCAGCGGCACCGTCACATCGGGGGTCAGCCCAATGCCATCCAGCGAGTCACCTGAGGGAGTGCGCCAGAAGACGGTAGCCAGATAGATGGCTGCGCCGTTGCCAAGCTCCTGCAAGGTGTGGACGGTTCCCTGACCCGGGGTTGCGGTACCGAAGATGCGGGCACGGTGGCGGTCCTGGAGGGAGGCCGCCACCATCTCCGCCGCGCCAGCGGCACCCCCGTTGACTAGCACCGCCAGGGGTAGGTCGGGGGCCAGGGGGACGTCCCCAGCAGGCCAGTCGGTCCGTTGCCCTGCCACGTCCTCTTCAGACATCACCAAGCCCCGGGTAAGGAACTGGCTGGCCACTGCTCTGGCGGCGGCAAAGGAGCCCCCAGGGTTACCCCGTATGTCCAGAATCACCGCCAACGCATCCGAGCGAAGGAGACGCTCCAGGGCGTCCTGCACCTCATTGTGCGTGGTCTCCTGGAACTGGACGATGAAGATGTACCCGATGGCCCCAGGCAGTAGGGCCACGTCCACGCTGGGCACCAGAACCCTGTCTCGAATGATCCTCACGTCCCTGGGCTCGGCCTCCCCGGCGCGCTGGATACGCAGGTCCAGCGGGCTGCCCGAGGTGCCCCGCACCTGCTCCACCACCTCTTCGAGGAAGCGGCCCTCCACCGACCCCCCGTTGACCTCCAGGATACGGTCGCCAACCTGAAGCTCCACCCGTTCCGAAGGCCCACCGGGGAAGATGGCCTGGATAATGATAGCCTCGTCCTCGGCGCGCACACCCACCACCGCCCCGATGCCCTCGTAGGTGCCCGCCAGTTGCTCCCTGAAGTGGGCGTAGTCCTCGGGGCTAAGGTACAGGGCCTCCCTCCGCTCCAGGGTCCCCACCAGCCCCTGGACCGCCGCCTCGGCCAGGGTGCTGGAGTCCAACTGGGGGTCCTCCCCCTGGAGAAGCCTCCAGAGGCGCCAGATGTCCCGCAGCTCCCGAGGCACGGTTCTGGGTGGCTGACCCCGTACATCAGAGATTCTGGTGAGGTAGGGGACCAGAGGCTTCTCCAACGACTCCAGCATAGCCGTGGCCGTACCTTCCACGGCTACTTCAGCGTCCAGTTCCGGGCCCCTGATATATGACTGCTTCAGGAGGTCCCAGCTCTCCCAAACCACATCAAACTCGCCCGGGACCGACGCCGCCGGACGGCAGGCTATCAGCACTAGGACAAGGCTCAGGGCCAGGAGGAGAACCGAACCCGGACGGGGGACCGTATGGTTCACACAGCCTCCTAGTTGCAGCCGCTAGCTCTATCGTATTATGCTAACGTTAAGAACGCAACGCATTTTGGGCCCAGGAGCGGCATCGAACCACCCAGCAGTGAGATTGAGGCCTGCTCATCTGGCAAAGGGGTGAGGCGGTGGCACTGTGGAAAAGTCTCCTCGTGGTAGCGGCGGTGGCCTTCCTTCTGGGGGCCTGCGCCCCCCGGGCGCAAAAGGCCGAGGAACGGGCCCAGTCGGAGCCCCAGCCTACTGCCACCCCTACGGTGCCTACGGAGAAGCCCCAAGATGGGGAGCTGGTCCAGCTCTGGAACGACCCCCCGACCCTGGACCCTCACCTGACCACCGACGCCACCTCAGCGGCCATTATCGTGGAGGTCTTCGGCGGCCTGGTTACCATCAACCGGGACCTGGACGTGGTACCCGACCTGGCGGAGGACTGGGAGGTGAGTCAGGACGGCTTGACCTACACCTTCTTCCTGCGGCAGGACGCCCGGTTCCACGACGGGGAACCGGTCACGGCCCACGACGTGAAATGGTCCCTGGAGCGGGCCTCCGACCCCAGGACCGCCGCCCCCGGCGTGGACCAGTACCTGGGTGACATCGTGGGGGTGAAGGCCAAGCTGCGTCGCGAGGTCACTGAGGTATCCGGCATCGAGGTCTTGGACGACTACACCCTCCGGATCACCATCGATGCCCCTAAGGCCTATTTCATTGCCAAGCTCACCTACCCCGCAGCCTTCGTCCTGGACCAAGAGAACGTGGAGAGCGGTGGCCGGAACTGGCCCCGGAGCCCCAACGCGACGGGACCCTTTAAGCTGGCGGAGTACGTCCCGGGGGAACGCCTGGTGCTGGAACGGAACAAGTTTTACCACCTGGGGCCACCCTACCTGAACCGGGTGAGGTTCCTCCTGGCCGGTGGCACCGCCATGCTCATGTACGAGAACGATGAGATCGATGTAACCGGCGTGGGGCTGGCCGACCTGGACAGGGTGCTGAACCCCGAGCACCCGCTGTACAAAGAGCTGGTCAAGGCCCCACCCTCCTTCAGCACCAGCTACATCGGCCTGAACGTGACCCAGCCACCCCTGGACGACGTAAGGGTGCGGCAGGCGCTGAACTACGCCATCGACAAGAGCCAGATCGCCGAGCTGGTGCTGGCCGAACTGGTGGTGCCCGCCCAAGGGGTCCTGCCTCCCGGCTTTCCCGCCTACAACTCCAACCTCACCAGCTACCAGTACGACCCGCAGAAGGCCCGCCAGCTCTTACGCCAGTCCAAGTATGGCGACGATCCAGAGAACCTGCCGCGCCTGGTCATTACCACGGCGGGCGCCTTCGGCTCGGCACCTCCCCTAGACCTGGAGGTGATCCTGGAGATGTGGCGCCAGAACCTGGGCATCACCGTAGAGGTGCAGCAGGTGGAGTGGGCTACCTTCCTTCAGGACCTGCAACGGCGGCGTTTCCAGATGTTCAGCCTGGCCTGGATAGCCGACTATCTGGACCCGGAAAACTTCCTGGACATGCTGTTCTACAGCGAGAGCAGCAACAACCACACCGGCTACAGCAACCGGGAGGTGGATGCCCTCCTGGAGCAGGCGCGGGTAGAGTCCAATGGGGCCACGCGAACCGGGCTCTACCAGCAGGTGGAGCAGATGATCCTGGATGACGCCCCCTGGGTCCCCCTCTGGTACCAGGGCGAGCGCTACCGCCTGATCAAGCCCGAGGTAAAGGACTATTTTGTAGCTCCCCTGGTCATCCCCTATCTGCGGTATATCTATATTGAGAGACCGTAAGGACTGGCTAAGCTCGTCCTCCTCACTCAGGCAGAGAAGAGCTCTGGAGGACACCCTCAAGGCCCCGACAGAGGCTGATGGGTCGGGGACTGCACCCCCCGCAGCTTTCCAGAGAACCGAGTAGTGCCAAAGCCATGTGGGTATATGTAGCCCGACGTCTGGTCTGGCTGCCCTTCCTGCTCCTAGGGGTCTCCCTGGTGACCTTTAGCCTGGGCCACTACGGTCCTGGTGACCCGGTGCAGATATTGATGGGCCAGTATCAGAACCCGGAGGCCGTGCAGCGCATCCGGCAGGAGCGGGGCCTAGACCGGCCCTTTGTGGTCCAGTACGTCACCTTCATCACCAAGGCCCTGCGCGGCGACCTAGGGGAAAGCTTCCAGTACCGGGGACAGCCGGTGGGGAGCCTCATCAGCAAACGCATCTGGGTCTCCATGCAGTTGGGCGCGGCGGCCAGCGTTATCGCTCTGTCCCTGGGGGTCCTCCTGGGCTTCTTCGCCGCCCTCAAGCAGGGGAGCTGGCTGGACACGGCGACAGTCAGCCTCACCCTCTTCTTCTACTCCCTCCCGGTCTTCATCACAGCGCCGTTCTTGCTGCTGGTCTTCGTCATCTGGCTCAGCATCCTACCCAGCCACGGCTGGCAGGGCTTCTTCCACCTCAGCATTGTTATGCCGGCCCTGGTGCTGGGGACACCCGGGATAGCGGGAATCGCCCGGCTGACCAGGGCCAGCACCCTGGACGTGCTGCACCAGGACCACGTCCGCACCGCCCGGGCCAAGGGTCTTCGGGAGCTCACCGTGCGCTCCCGCCACATCCTGCGCAACGCCCTGATCCCCGTGTTCACCGTAGCGGGCCTCTCCCTGGGCACCTTGGTGGAGGGGGCCTTCATCACCGAGACCATCTTCGGCATTCCGGGGGTGGGCCGCCTGGCCATCGAGGCCTTTTTCTCACGGGACTACCCCATCATCATGGCCCTGACCCTGATCCTGGCCATCGCCTTCGTCATCGCCAACCTGATCGTGGACATTGGGTACCGGTTCCTTGACCCGCGCATACGGTACTAAGGTGCAGAAGGAGTTCTCATGCAGGCCGAACAGGCGCTGACCCGGCCTCAGGTCCGAGGGCGGAGTCCCTGGGTCCAGGTGGCCCACCGCTTCCTGCGCCGGAAGGTGGGCGTCATCAGCCTGGCCGTCATCGTGGTGCTCTACCTCTCCGGTGTGCTGGCCCCCTGGGTCGCACCCTATAGCTACAGAGAGCAGAACCTGGAGCAGGCCCTGCAGGGGCCCAGCCTGAGGCACCCCTTCGGCACCGACCGACTGGGAAGGGACCTGTTCAGCCGTACCATCTTTGCCGTGCGAACCACGGTCATCGTCACGATAGCGGCAGTGGTCACCGGTGGCATCATCATTGGGGTGGTGCTGGGGCTGATCTCGGGGTATTTCGGCCGGCTGGCGGACGCGGTGATCATGCGGGTAGGGGAGGTCTTTCTGGCCTTCCCGGGGTTGCTGCTCGTCCTCCTCATCGCCGCTACCGTGAAGCCCCGGGTGCTAGATTGGGTCCGGGCTTTTGAGGACGCCACAGGCATCGAGGGCATTGTACGGGTGGGGATCGTGGACTATGTAGTGGTCTTCGGTGCCATCGCCGCCTACGGCTGGGTGGGCATGGCCCGGCTGGTCCGGGGCCAGGTGCTCCAGCTCAAGGAGAGCCAGTTCATCGAGTCGGCTATCGCCGTGGGGGCCTCCCAGTGGCGCATTCTGCTAGTGCACATCCTACCCAACCTGTTAAGCCCCATCGTGGTGGTGGTCTCCATGGGCATGGGCGCCGCGGCCGGCTCCGAGGTGGTGCTGAGCTGGCTGGGCATCGGTATTCAGCCGCCGACCCCCAGCCTGGGGGTGATGATCTTCGAGAACGGCAACATCAGCGTGCTGCGGACCTACCCACACCTGGTCCTCTTCCCCGTGGGCATCGTGGCCATCATCATCTTCGCCTTCAACCTGCTGGGCGATGCCCTCAACGATGCCATCAACCCCCGCATCCACTAAGGTGGACCTCGGGGGCGGCAGCACTGCCCAAACTGCTCTCGGGCCCGCTGGTCTGCGGACCAGGCCTCCTAGCACTGGCCCCGGGCGACCACCTGCTCGCAGGAATTGGCGGGCCATATCTCCACGCTGCCCGCCTGGTAGAAGGGGGCCATAAACTCCTTCACCCTGTCGGCGCTCTCCGCCTCCAGGATCAGGTAGAAGGTATGGCCTCCATTAACCACGGCGTCGCCGTGAAGCCTCACGCCGAAACTGGCGGCGTTCTGGGGGGAGACATGCTTGACCAGCATGGGCCCCATCTCAGGGTGGCCCGCAGGGCAGGACTCGGCAGGATGCTGGTGCTGCACGACGAACAGGGACATGACACCTCCTTGTATCTTCAGGCTCCGGGTACGTTGAACAGCAAGAGGCCCCTCTTCAGGGAACGGTGAGAAGAGGGGCCTCTTGGCGTTACCTGGCAATCCTTAGCTAGGGAACCCCTCCGTTAGCAGAGAGTCTACAGGTGCACGCTTTGGCTACGGTGTAAGCCATGACTTTCTTAGTATAGCACATCGAGGTAGAGCACGTCGAGAAGGAAGTCCCCAAAGGCAAAAGCGCTGGAGGAGGGCGATGACTAGTGGCCCCCCTTCCTGCCGCGCCAGCGCAGGGTAAAGAGCAGGGCGGGCCCACCCAGGAGGCCCAGCAGCGCCAGGTCCAGCGGCAGATAGACGTTGCCCTCCTGCGGCTGGACGGGCACATTGCAGGCGGGGAAAACCACCACCCTCCGCTTCCGCTCTGCCGGGGCCACGGGGGTAGCCTCGGGGAAGGGGGTGGGCTCCGCCACGGTGCTGGGGGTGGGCGTTGGTGTGGCGACGGGCTCCCGATCCATCTCCTCCGGCGGAGGCAAGGGACGCAGCCCCAACCTCTGCCGCCACTGGCTATCTAGCTCGTACTGGTCGAGGCCGTATACCTGCTGGAGCGCCTCCTCAATGCTGCTCCCGGCCTGCAGGGCCTGAAAGAGCTCCCGCATCTTCCCGGCGCCGTAGGTCTCGATGAGGTGCTCTACCACGGAATGGGTCTGGGCGTAGAAGATGACCACATCGGTGGGGTCGCCGGGAACGCTGACCAGGTGCCAGAGGGGCCCCAGGCGACGGGTGAAGATGGCGAACCGCAGCACGTCCGTCCGGGAGAGGCCGGGCTCGAGGTTGGCGTACTCCGCCAGGCCCTCGTTGAGCCAGGCGGGGACCCGGGCGATGGTGCCCCCGGCGGCTGCGTGCACCAGGATGTGGGTGACCTCGTGAGAGGCAATACCCCGGATCTCCGGTTCAAAGGCAAGGATCAACAGCACGTTAAACTCGCTCCACGCCTGGCCCTGAGTGATCAACTCCTGCTCTGCGGCCCGGGTCCTGGGGGGAAGGGCAGGGATCATGTGACGGAAGTTGTTATAGGCGATAACCCGAATGGGCAGCCCCGAGGGCTCCAGGCCAAGGACGGGACTCATCTGGTCAACGGTCTCCAGGATGGCCTCCAGGATGATCTCCGCCCGCCGCTCGGTGGGCCCGTAGTGGTACACGGTGACCTGGTCCTGGGAGAGGGGCATCCAGTCGAAGCGGTTGTCCATGTAGAGGAAGACCTCTTCTTCGGTGGTCAGGGTACGGCCCGCGCCGTCGGACACCTCGAACTGGTAGGCGATCTGGGTGCCCGGCGGGATATGCTGGCCCGAGCCCCCCTTGATGCTCAGCAGCCACTCACCCTCCACTCGCGTTCCTGGCGAGAACTCCAGGTAGTTGTAGGAGACGCGAGGGTTCCCCACGGTGCGAAAGGTGACGCGAATCTCCTCGATCTGATCCGGGCTGCTGGCCTCAACGTGAAAGAGGATGCCGTCGGGGAACCGGCTCTCCACGGAGGTGGACACCACCTGGATACCCTCCTCATCGCCCGCGGCAACGGAAACGGCCACCAAGGGCAGGAGTCCCACGACACCCAGCAGAAGCAGCCTGTGAAGGCCATGCACGTTGCTCAACCCCTCCCTTGCCAGATACGATGCCCCCATCTACAGATCGATCCGAACGCTCCTATTATCCATCCGCGGAGGGTCTGTTGCCAAGGGCGTGGTATAATCTTGGGCATGGCAAGCCGGAGATCTGACCAGTCTGCTTCCGCCATGACCCTACGGAGACGAAGCGGGTTGCTCCTCAGGCTGTCCACCGCACCGCCATCGGAGAGTGAAGGGTGAGGCGTCTTCTGGCACTCACCTGGCTGGTGCTGGCGCTGTTGGCTGCGGGCTGCAATGCGATAGAGGTGGGCCCCCTGAGCCGCCCCACCCCGACCCCTTTGCCTACCCCCACCTTCACACCCACTCCTACTCCCCTGCCCACCGCCACGCCAACGCCCACACCAACCCCGACGCCTACACCGACCCCAACCCTCACCCCTACTCCTACTCCTACCCCTACTCCCACGCCAACCCCCATCCACACCGCCGCCACAGCGGTACGCCAGGTCCGGCCTGCGGTGGTACGCATCGAAGCGCCCGACAGCGTGGGCTCCGGGATGATTATCGACCCGGACGGCTTCGTGTTGACCAACAACCATGTGATAGGAGGGTGGCCCTCGGTCCGGGTTTTCGTGGGGGACGAGGAGTTCCAAGGGCTGGTACGGGGGCGGGACGAGCTTCGCGACCTGGCGGTCCTGAAGATCGAGGGCACCGACCTGCCCACGGTGCAACTGGGAGACCCCTCCCAGTTAGAGGTGGGAGACGTGGTGATTGCTCTCGGCTTCGCCCTGGACCTGCCCGGCGAGAGCAGCATCAGCCTGGGGAGCCTTTCGGCCTTCCGCACGGCAAGGGAGCTGGAGCTGGACGCCATCTTCCCTCCCGTAGATGGGGTGGATGTGCAGATCCTCCAGACCGATGCGGCCATCAACCCCGGGAACAGCGGCGGCCCCCTGATCAATATCCGGGGAGAGGTGGTGGGGGTCAACACCTTCAAGTTCGCCGGGGGGAGCGTGGAGTCCCTGGGCTTCGCTGTTTCCGTGGAGACTGTCCAGTCGGTGCTGCCGCGGCTGATGGCAGGGGAGTTTATCCGCGTGCCCACGCCAGAGGAGGTGGGACGGAGCCGGGAGAGGCCCGTGCCCCTGGGCGAGCGTATTCAGGTCACCGGCAGAAGCCTCTTCACGGGCAGTGCCAACCTCCTGGAGGTCTGGGTGGTGGAGGTGTCACGCGGCCAGGAAGCCCTGGAGGCGCTCCAGGAGGCCGACGAGTTTACCCAACCCCCCGAGGAGGGGGAGGAGTACCTGTTGACCAAGGTGGGAGTAACCTATGTGGACGGTCCCCCTCAGGAGACGGAGATCCTCTCGTCCTTTGAGTTCAACCTGGTCTCCTCGGAGGGGGTGCTGTATGAGCTGCCCTTCGTCACCTGGCCTGAGCCCCCCTTCGGGGTGCGGCTGCTGCCCGGTGCCACCTTTGAGGGGTGGATAGCCTGGCTGGTGGATGTGGAGGATGCCGACCCGCTGCTGGTGATGGGGCTGGACATCCCCTGGCGCCAGGTGACCTGGTTCTCCCTGACCCCGCCGGCGGAAGAGGCCGGTGAGATGGAGCCGGAGCCCTCCTCTGAGGAAGGCCCCTCCTAGGAGCGGCGACGCCAGCGGTAGGCCATTAGGCTTCCCAGGAGCGGCAGGAGAGGCAGAGCCGAAGTAGGCAGGAGTGAGGTGCTCCCCGACCCTCTCGCAAACCCCTGTGAGCGCCCCAGAGCACATCCCAGGAGCCGAAACTGCGGTCCCGGACGCTCCAGCTCCTGACCTTGGAGATAGGCTCTCCACCGCTTCTCCAGCCCCTCCGTATCGAACCGGTACACCCTGAGCAACGCCTCATCTTGGGATAACCCCTCTTGGATGGCCGCCAGTAGCTCTCGCATGGCCTGGGCACCGTACCGCTCCACCAGGAACTGCACTAAGCTAGCGCCCTGGGCATAGGCCAGGCTCACCTCCGCCCCGCTGTGAGGGAAGCCCCGGCTGATGGAGCGGATGGAGAAGAGCCGCTCCTGCTCCAGGGCTTCGGCCAGAACCGTCTGGTGGGTGGGCCCTAGTCGCCGACCCTCAATGTAGGTAGCGATGCCCTCGTTGAGCCAGACAGGCACCATGCTGAAGCAGCCAAAGGTGGCCTGGTGGACAAGCACATGGGCCAGCTCATGGGTCAGCACCCGGCTGCCGGCATCCAGGCGTCCGGGGGAGGCGCTGATGGCCACGATCCTGTACTCGGGGAAGGTGATGCCCCCGATGCTGCCGCGGGAAAAGAGCAGCGCCTCCTGGAGGCTAGCGGCATCGGGGTAGGCGTACACCCGCACCT
>JBHIBI010000019.1:0-12767 GCA_046758985.1 Dehalococcoidia bacterium | reverse complement strand
GAGGGCACGGGGGCCCTCTACCTGGAGCTGGAGCAGCTCAAGGCCCGGCTGGAGCGGGAGGGGCTCTTCGAGCCCTCACGCAAGCGTCCCCTGCCGGCGTTCCCCCAGGTCATCGGCCTGGTCACCTCCCCCACCGGGGCGGTGCTCCACGACATCTGCACCATCCTGCAGCGCCGCTACCCCCTGGTGGAGCTGGTGCTGGCCCCCACCCCTGTCCAGGGTGAGGAGGCGGCGCCGGGTATCGTGGCCGCCATCCAGGCCCTCAACCGGCAACGTGCCATGGACCTCATCCTCCTCGCCCGAGGTGGCGGCTCCCTGGAGGAGCTGTGGCCCTTCAACGAGGAGGTGGTGGCCCGGGCCATCTACGCCAGCCACGCCCCCGTGGTGAGCGCCGTGGGCCACGAGACCGATGTCACCATCGCCGACCTGGTGGCCGACCTCCGCGCTCCCACGCCCTCGGCGGCCGCCGAGCTGGTGGTCCCCGACGGCGCGGCGCTGCGTCAGGAGGTCCTGGCCTTCCAGGAGCGAGGGCAGCGGGCCATCCAGGACTGGCTCGCCGCCCAGCGACAGGCCGTGGACTGGCTGGCCCAGCGGCTCCAGGGCCGCGCCCCCAACGTAGCCACCGCACGCCTCCGGGTGGACGGCCTGCTCCACGCCGCCTTTCAGGCCGTCGGAGGCCGCCTGGCGCTGCTCCACGAGCGGCTCAGCGGCATGGAGCTGCGCTTGCAGGCCCTGAGTCCCCAGCATATACTGTCCCGTGGGTACGCCGTGGTCCAGCGCCAGCCCCAGGGGGAGGTGGTCTCTCGCACAGCCCAGGTGACCAGCGGCGACGAGCTCAAAGTCACCGTCAGCGATGGCAGCTTCCCCGCCCGGGTCGGCAAGGGAGTACCGCCCAAGCAACGCCGGAGGAAGCAGCAGGTCTATGCAGGAAAACCTCTCTTTTGAAGAGGCCCTCGCCAAGCTGGAGGCCACCGTTCAGGCCCTGGAGGCAGGCAACCTGCCCCTGGAGGAGGCCACCCGCCTGTTCGAGGAGGGGATGCGCCTGGGCCAGCTCTGCAACCAGATGCTCAACGCCACCGAGCTGAAGGTCACCCAGCTCAAGGAGGCCTATCTCAACCAGAGCGGTCAACCTGCCGAGGATGAACAGCCCGCTGAAAGCTGACCTGCACCTTCACACCCGGTTCTCCCCCGACTCCCTCACCGACCTTCAGGCCCTGGTGGACCGCTGCCAGGAGGTGGGCCTGGACTGCATCGCCGTCACCGACCACAACACCATCCAGGGAGCCCTGGAGGTGCAGCGCCTGGCCCCTTTCCTGGTCATCGTGGGCGAGGAGGTGATGACCAGCCAGGGGGAGGTCATCGGACTGTTCCTGCGCGAGGAGATACCGCCGCGTCTCACCGCCCTGGAGACGGTCAGGGCTATCAAGGAGCAAGGAGGGCTGGTGGCGCTGCCACACCCCTTCGACCCGCTGCGCTCCTCCCTGGGCCGCTCCGGGGCCCTGGAGGAGGTGCTGTCCTCCGCCGACATCATCGAGGTGTTCAACGCTCACGACCTGAACCCCGGCTCCCGCAGCAAGGCGGTTGAGCTGGCTGAGCGGCACCGGCTGGCGGCGGTGGCGGTGAGCGACGCCCACTCGGTCCGGGAGCTGGGGCACACCTACACAGAGCTGCTCGCCTTCGACGGCACGGCCCAGGGCCTCCTGGGGGCCCTGGCTGGAGCGCAGCTCCAGTGCCGGCGGGCCAGCCTGCTGCTGCGGCTGCTGAACCGCTACGCCGTGTGGCAGCACCGGCTCCGCTCCCGCAGCGGCAGCAGGAGGGCATGATGCTCAACTTGGGGTGGTTCTCCACCGGCAGGGGCGAGGGCTCCCGGGGCCTCCTCTCGCTGGTGCAGGAGCGAATCGCCAGCGGGGAGCTCCCCGCCCGCATCAGCTTCGTGTTCAGCAACCGCGAGCCCGGCGAGCACGAGGGCAGCGACCGCTTCTTCGAGCTGGTGCGCAGCTACGGCCTGCCCCTGGTGACCTTCTCCTCCCGCCGCTTCCGGCAGGCCGTGGGGGGCGACTTCGCCACCCACCGCACCGAGTACGACCGGGAGGTGATGGCCCGGCTCAGCGGCTACCAGCCGGACATCTGTGTGCTGGCGGGCTACATGCTCATCGCCGGGCCCGAGCTGTGCCGCCGCTACCCCCTGATCAACCTCCACCCCGCCCTCCCCAGCGGGCCCGTGGGCACCTGGCAGGAGGTTATCTGGCGGCTCATCGAGAGCCAGGCCACCGAGGCGGGCGGCATGATACACCTGGCCACCGAGGAGGTGGACCGGGGCCCCGTCATCGCCTACTACACCTTCTCCCTCCGGGGCGAGCCCTTCGATGCCCACTGGCGGGAGGTAGAGGGCAGACCGACCGAGGAGCTGAAGGCCGCCTACGGCGAGGAGCTTCCCCTGTTCCGGCTGATCCGCCAGGGGCAGCTCCGGCGGGAGCCGCTGCTGCTGCTGGAGAGCCTCAAGGCCCTGGCTGTGGGCACCATCCGGGTGGTGGGCCAGCAGGTCTTGGACGCCCAGGGCAAGCCCGTCCAGGGTCACTGCCTCAACGACGCCATCGAGCGGGCGCTGCGCGGCTGACTGCCTGAGCCTGCCTTCTCCCTTGCTAAGGTAGGACCGCCACCCTGAGGAAGATGTCGTCAACCAGGCTCTCCACCAGGGGCCAGTTCTCGGTGTAGTCTTCTACAAAGACCCAGATGGCGTTCCCTCCCCCGAGGGTGATAAGCACAGCCCCCTTGACCAGCTCCCCCGTCTCCTCGATGGTAATAGTGTAGTCCATCCTGTAACTGGGATTGGGACGGCTGCCGTACACCACTCCTCTCGAGAGTATCTCAATACTCCTGCCGGGGGCGACTGTTATGAAAGCATCAGCCCCATAGTCAGAGATATTGCCATACCCCGCGGTGGGAAGGATCTCGACGTAGAGATCAAGGGTACCTGAAGGGCCGAAGGCGTAGTAGTCCCGTCCTTCTAGTTCACCCTCAGTCCAGTCCAGAGGTATAGCCACCGAATACCCGAACCGGGAACTCGTATAGGTAACGGGCTGGAATGACGCCAGCGTTTGCTCCAGGGCCTCTCTAACCTCAGAATACTGGCCTAACGACCAGACACTCTCGTCTGCAATTGCCTGTACACTTACTTGATAGCTACCAAGCACATACCAATCGTCGATTATCCGGTTAGCAAACCCACCTTCATCGGTAAACGAAGTGCCGAACTCGTGGGCCTCTACGGGAAGACCTGTCCTTATGCGCGTATCGTACGTTATCTCAAAGTCCGTCCACCCCTCAGCCGGGGCTGGCTGCCAAGCAGCTACATAACTATCCAGAGTCGGGTATACGAGGGGGTCAATCTCATCGACGACCACCCAGATGGTCGCGCCGGTGCCGGGATCCCAGATAGCTACTGCGTCGTCGAATTCTGCGTCGATGCTCCAGCCAGAGGGCACCTCAATGGTGTACCAGTAGGCTGGGCTGGTGTAGATGCCACCGGGCGCTTTGGGTTGCGGTGTCGGCGTGGGAAAGGCGACAAAGGTTCCCGCCGCGAGGTCCGGCAGCACCTCCCGCACCGTCACCTCTGATATTGCGAAGCCGAAACCCTCTACGGAAATCCCAGAGCCTGTACTCCGAATCACAAAAGTGTTGATCCCCAGAATCTCTCCTGATGTTGACAGCAGTGGCCCGCCGCTATTTCCAGGGTTGATAGGAGTGTCGGTTTGGATCAGCCAGCGGAAGGCCTCACTCTCATATCGAATGGCAGAGACAATCCCACGGGTAACGGTAGCTTCCCCTGCAATTCCCAGAGGATACCCCATGGCGATCACGTCGGTGCCGGCCGGAAGGTCACCTGCATCGCCAAAGGGCAGGGGCATGAAACCAGCGCTACAGCAAATGGTGAGCACCGCCAGGTCGCGCAGCGGGTCGATGCCCAGAATTGTGCCTTCATACGTCAGCAAATCATTGACCGTGACGGAGACGTTAGTAGCCCCCGCGATGACATGGTAGTTGGTGAGGATGTTCGCGCTCTCATCTTCTGTCTCGAAGATGGCACCTGAGCCTGATCCGAGCGGTGTATCAATCCTGACCACCGCTGGCCGGACCTGTGCAACGATGTCTGCAAGGCTTGGTGTCGGCGTAGGGGTTGGAAGAGGCGTGGGAGTTGGTGTAGGCGTGGGTGCTGGGGTTGGGGTGGGAGTAGAGGTTGGAGTAGGCGCTGGGGTTGGGGTGGGAGTAGAGGTTGGAGTAGGCGTTGGAACCGGTACCGGGGTAGGCGTAGGAGTAAAAGTTGGAGTTGGTGTGGGTATGGCTGTCAACGCAGCCTCTACCTCACTAGCAACGACGGCCGCAACATCAAGGGTAGGCGTCGGGGTAAGAACTGGAGTCGGAGTAGAGGTAGGCCTAGCCTCTAGTGTCGCCTGCACCTGGGCTTCAACCGTTGCCTCCAGGTCGGGCGTTTCCGCAGGCTGCTCAGTAGGCTCGAGCAACTCACAGGAAACCACCACAAGGGCCACGAAAAACGCCAGAAGAAGCCACAGCCGTCCCATGGCGGGATTATATCAAAGAAGGCAAGGTGCCGAAGCCAGAGCTGTGCAGCCTGGACCTACGCCGAGGAGCGCCACTCCTCGGGCGGCTCCACGGGCACGCCCGAGGCGGTGAGCAGCAGGGGGCGCTTGCGAGCCCGGATGGTGTCGCCGTCCACGATGCAGCGGGCCACCTTTTTCAGCGACGGTAGCTCGTACATCACGTCCAGCAGCGTCTCCTCCACAATGGACCGCAGGCCCCGGGCCCCGGTCTTGCGCTTCAGCGCCTCCTCCGAGGCCGCCTCCAGGGCATCGGGGGCGAAGACCAGCTCCACGCCGTCCAGGCTGAACAGGTGCTGGTACTGCTTCACCAGGGCGTTCTTGGGCTCCGTGAGCACCCGGATGAGGGCCTCCTGGTCCAGGGAGTCCAAGCTGGCGATGACGGGCAGGCGCCCGATGAGCTCGGGGATGAAGCCGTAGGCCAGCAGGTCCTCGGGCACGGTGTTCTGGAGGGGATTGGCATCCTCCTCCCCATCCGCTGCCTGGGCCTTGAAGCCCAGGAGCCGCTTCCCGCGGGCCAGCCGCCGGGCGACGATCTCCTCCAGCCCCTGGAAGGTGCCGCCGCAGACGACCAGGATGTCGTCGGTACGGAGCTGGATGTACTCCTGGTAGGGGTGCTTCCGGCCGCCCTGGGGCGGGATGTTGGCCACGCACCCCTCGATAATCTTCAGCAGGGCCTGCTGCACGCCCTCGCCGGAGACGTCGCGGGTGATGGAGGGGCTGGCCCCCTCCTTGCGCGCCAGCTTATCGAGCTCGTCAATGTAGATGATGCCCTGCTCCGCACGGGTAATATCCCAGTCGGCGGCCTGCACCAGCCGCAGCAGGATGTTCTCCACGTCCTCGCCCACGTAGCCTGCCTCGGTGAGGGAGGTGGCGTCGGAGATGGCGAAGGGGACATCGAGGATGCGGGCGAGGGTCTGAGCCAGCAGGGTCTTGCCGCAGCCGGTGGGCCCGATGAGAAGGATGTTGCTCTTCTGGAGCTCCACTCCAGAGGCGTCCTGCCCGCGCCACACCCGCTTGTAGTGGTTGTACACGGCGACGCTGAGGACCTTCTTGGCCCGGTCCTGCCCCACCACGTACTCATCCAGGTGCTGGTAGATGGCCCTGGGGGTAGGCAGCCTCGGCTGCCTGGCGTCGGTGATGGCCTGGCGGGTGCCCTCCTCCTGAAGCATCTCCTGGCAGAGGAGGACGCACTGGTCGCAGATGAAGACTCGCTCAGGGCCGGCGATGAGCCGCTGCACCTCTGGCTGGGGCTTGCCGCAGAAGGAGCACCGGTTGGTCCTCAAAGAACGCTGTTCTGCCACGCTGCTCTCTCCCCGCGCGGGCTAGCCCCCCGTACTGGCAGAAGGCGCCACCAGGATCTCATCAATGATGCCGTACTCCTTGGCCTGGTCCGGGGTGAGGTAGTAGTCCCGGTCCGTATCCCGGGCCACCTTCTCATAGGGCTGGCCCGTATGCTGCGCCAGAATCTGCCGGATCTTATCCTGCATGCGCAGGATCTCCCGGGCGGCAATCTCGATGTCCGCAGCCTGTCCCTGAGCACCGCCCACAGGCTGGTGCATGTGGACGGTAGCATTGGGGAGGGCATAGCGCTTGCCTTTGGCCCCAGCGCAGAGCAGCACCGTGGCCATGCTGGCCGCCAGGCCCAGGCAGATGGTGGAAATCTGGGGGCGGATCAACTGCATGGTGTCGTAGATCGCCAGGCCTGAGCTGATGATACCCCCGGGGCTGTTAAGGTACAGGCTGATGTCCTTTTCCGAGTCCTCCCGCTCCAGGAACAGGAGCTGGGCAATCACCAGGTTGGCTATCTGGTCGGTGATGGGATAGCCCAGGAAGACGATCCGCTCCTTGAGGAGCAGGGAGTAGATGTCGAAGGCCCGCTCTCCCCGGGCGCTGCTCTCGATCACCATGGGGATGATGTCATACGGCTGCGGTGTCACTGGGAGGTCCCTCCTTCCTCGGTTTCCTGGGCCGCGGGCGTCCCCTCAGAGGCCTGGGAGGCGGTGCCCGTAGCGATCTCCTCCAATCGTTGCAAGACCTTGCGGGTGAGGACCATGTTCTCCAGGGAGCGTCTGCCCTGGGGAGTGGAGAAGGCCTGGTGCAGGGACTCGCCCCTGGGGCCGGTGGCCTTCAGGCTCGCCATCTCCGCCTCCACCTCCTGCTCGGTCACCTCGATCCCCTCCACCTCGACCAGCCGCCGCAGCACCAACGAGCGGGTCAGCCGCTCCTGGGCCAGGGGCCGAAGCTCCTGCCGCATCTCCTCCTCGCTCTTCCCCGCCTGCTGAAGATAGGTCTCCAGGTCAGCCTGGCCCTGGAGGGCCTGAAGCTGCTCCTCCAGCAGGCGGTCCAGCTCCCGCTCGATAAGGAGCGAGGGAAGCTCCACCCGAGCGTCGTCTACAACCTGCTGAAGCACCTCCTCGTGGAGCCGGTGCCGTGCCCCCCGCTCCCTCTCCTGCCGGAGGTTCTCGGCGATTCGCTGCTGCATGGCCTCCAGGCCCTCGAAGCCTTCACCCACCCCTTTGGCGAACTCGTCATTCAGCTCCGGCAGCTCCTTCTCCTTGACCTCCAGGACCTTGACGGTGAAGCGGCACTCCTTGCCCGCGAGGCTCCTGTCGGCGTAGTCCTCCGGCACGGGCAGGGTGAACTCCTTCGTGGCATCCTTCTGGAGCCCCTCCAGGTGGGTGGCGAAGCCCGGTAGGGGTGCCTGGTTCTCCTGGGAAGCCAGGTACTCCACCCCCTTCTCGTCGGTCACCTTGCGGCCGTCCACCGAGCCTTCCACGTCCAGGGAGACCAGGTCACCGAACTGGATGGGCCGGTCCGCGGGCTGCCAGGGGGCGGCGTTCCAGCGCAACTGCTCCACCACCTCCTGCACCTGCTCCCCGGAGACCTCCACAGGCTCCACCTCCCGGTGGACCTGCATGTAGTCACCCAGCTCCACCACCGGCTTCAGGGGCACCAGGGCCTTGATGCTGACTGGCTCCAGCTCCACCTGTTCCACCCGGGGCTCGTCGAAGGCCTCCAGCCCCTTCTGCTCGATGGCCTGGGCCACCGACTCCAGCACCAGGGGCTCCAGCACCTCCTGCAGCAGGGCCTCACGCCCCACGAAGCGCTCCACTAGGGGACGGGGCGCCTTGCCCTTGCGGAACCCGGGGACCTGCACGCGCTGGACGGCCTTCCGGTAGGCTCGCTCCAGGAAGGGCTCCAGGTCCGATGGCTCCAGCTCGATGGTCAGGGCCACCTCCAGGGGCCCGACCTCTTCTTGCGTGACCTTCAATCCGTCCTCTTGAGGTGCTCTCGTGCTCTGGCCAGGGGAGACTCAAACCCATTATAGCACCCGTAGGCAGGCGGGAAAAGCGCCGCACGGCGCTTTTGGCTCCTTCCAGTGTCACCCTGAGCCTGTCGAAGGGCTTAACGAAGGGCGGAGCGAGGGGTCGCAGCACGCCGAGGTAGTCGGTCACCGGGCTAGGAAGGGCCTTGCTCCTCCAGCAGCCGCAGGTGGAGCTCCTGGAGCTGGGCCTCGCTGACGGGCGAGGGCGCGCCGAACAGCGGGTCCACAGCGCTCTGGGTCTTGGGGAAGGCGATGACCTCCCGGATGGAGGCGGCGTCGGTCAGGAGGGCGACCAGCCGGTCAATGCCCAGGGCGATGCCGCCGTGGGGGGGAGCGCCGTACTCGAAGGCCTCCAGCAGGTGGCCGAACCGCTCCTGCACCTGCTGCGGGGTGTAGCCCAGGAGGCCGAAGACCTGCTCCTGGAGCTCCCGCCGGTGGATGCGGATGCTGCCGCTGCCCAGCTCGCTGCCGTTGCAGACCACGTCGTAGGAGCGGGCCACCACGCTGCCAGGGTCGCTCTCCAGCCGGGCCACGTCCTCGGGCCGGGGCGCAGTGAAGGGGTGGTGGGAGGAGTCCCACCGTCCCTCCTCCTGGTTCCACTCCACCAATGGGAAGCCCTGGAGGAGGGCGAAGGCCAGCGTGTCGGGGTCGGCCAGGCCCAGGCGGCGCCCCATCTCCTGCCGCAACTGGCCCAGGGCGGTATCCACCACCCTGGTGTCGCCGGCGACGATGAGCAGCAGGTCGCCCATGCTGGCACCGCACCGCTGGGCCAGGGCCCGCATCTCCTCCACGCTCAGGTGACGGGCTGCCACCGACTGGACCTGCTCCGGGGTCAGCGCCTCCAGGGAGCCGCCGGAGCCCACCAGGCCGATGGTCACCAGCCCCTGGGCACCTCGGGTCCGCACGAAGGCGATGAGCTCATCCAGTTGCCGCCGGGAGTAGCCGGCACAGCCCGGTGCCGCCAGCCCCTTCACCACCCCGCCCTGGGCCACCGCCGAGCGGAACACCTGGAACTGGGTCGCGCCGGCGATCTCCGTCAGGTCGGCCAGCTCCAGCCCGAAGCGCAGGTCGGGCTTGTCGGTGCCGTAGCGGGCCAGGGCGTCCCGGTAGTCCAGGCGGACGAAGGGCTTCACCAGCCGCTTGCCGGGCGTCAGCGTCTCTACCAGGGAGGTGTACAGCTCCTCTATCAGCCCCAGGATGTCCTCCTCCTCCACAAAGCTCATCTCCAGGTCAAGCTGGGTGAACTCGGGCTGGCGGTCGGCCCGCAGGTCCTCGTCGCGGAAGCAGCGGGCGATCTGAAAGTAGCGCTCCAAGCCGGCCACCATGAGGAGCTGCTTGAGCTGCTGGGGCGACTGGGGGAGGGCGTAGAACTGCCCTGGCGAGAGGCGGCTGGGCACCAGGAAGTCCCGCGCCCCCTCGGGGGTGCTCTTGATGAGGATGGGGGTCTCCACCTCCACGAAGCCCCGCTCGCTGAGGAAGTCCCGGATGAACTTGGTGACCCGGTGCCGCAGCAGGAGGTTCTGCTGCATCCCGGGCCGCCGCAGGTCCAGGTAGCGGTAGCGCAGGCGCAGCAGCTCGTCCACCTCCTGCTCCTCGTTAATGTAGATAGGTGGGGTCTTGCTCTCGCTGAGAACCTCCACCGCGGAGGCAACTACCTCCACCTCGCCGGTGGGCAGGTGGGGGTTCTCCGTCCCCGGCGGGCGGCGCCGCACCTGGCCCGCCACCCGCAGCACCCACTCGTTGCGCACCGTGTCCGCCTCCCGGTGGGCCTCAGAGGCAAGCTCGGGGTTGAACACCACCTGGACGATGCCCGAGCGGTCCCGCAGGTCAACGAAGATGAGGCTGCCGTGGTCACGGCGGCGGTGCACCCACCCCGCCAGGGAGACCGCCCGGCCGGTGTGGGCGGCCCGCAGCTCTCCGCAGTTGGTATCCTTCAGCAAGGGACTCTCCGTGTCAAAACTTCAGCACGCATTATAGAGGAATGCACCCCTGGAGGACAGGGGCAGTGAGAACCGCCCCTTCAGGTGGGCAGCCTCAAAACCCAGCGTGCCGACCGCCGGCTATCCTCCGCTGCCGTTGCGCTCCACCACCAGGGCAATGCCCTGGCCGCCGCCGATGCACAGGGTAGCCAGGCCATACTTACCCCCGCGGCGCTGCATCTCGTAGAGGAGGGTCACCAGGATGCGGGTGCCGCTGGCCCCCACGGGATGCCCCAGGGCGATGGCCCCGCCGTTGACGTTGACCCGCTCCCAGTCCAGGCCCAGCTCCCGGCCTACCGCCAGGGACTGGGCGGCAAAGGCTTCGTTGAGCTCGATGAGCGCCAGGTCCTCCAGCTTGAGGCCCGCCTTCTCCAGGGCCTTGCGGGTGGCGGGCGCGGGCCCGATGCCCATGATGGAGGGCTCCACCCCCGCCGAGGCGTAGCTGCGGACCACCCCCAGGGGCTCCAGGCCGCGCCGGGCCGCCTCCCTGCCTGACATGACCACCACGGCCGCCCCGCCGTCGTTGATACCCGAGGAGTTGCCCGCCGTTACCGTACCACCGGACTGAAAGGCGGGCCGGAGCTTGGCCAGCCCCTCCAGGGTGACGTTGGGACGGGGGTGCTCGTCCCGCTCCACCAGCACCGGCTCGCCCTTGGGCTGGGGCACCTGGACGGGGACGGTCTCCTCCTGGAACCGGCCCGATTCCCAGGCCTGGGCGGTGCGCCGCTGGCTCTGGAGGGCAAACTGGTCCTCCTCCTCGCGGCTGATCTCGTAGCGGGCCGCCAGGTTCTCCGCAGTGACCCCCATGTGGCAGTCGGTGTGGGTGCACCAGAGGCCGTCCCTGAGGAGCGAGTCCTCCAACTGGCCGTGTCCCAGCCGGTAGCCGAAGCGGGCCCGGGGCAGCAGGTAGGGAGCCCCGCTCATGCTCTCCAGCCCTCCCGCCAGGACGATGCGGGCATCGCCGCACTTGATGGCCTGGGCCGCCAGGGCCACGGTCTTGAGGCCGGAGCCGCACATCTTGTTGACGGTGGTGGCGGGCACCTCCACGGGCACCCCAGCCTTCACCGCCGCCAGCCGGGCGGGGTTCATGCCCATGCCTGCCGAGATGACGTTGCCCATGAGCACCTCGTCCAGCTCGCCAGGCTCCACCTGGGCCCGCCGCAGGGCCTCGGCGATGGCCGCCGCCCCCAGGTCGGGTGCGGGCACGGAGGCGAAGACGCCCCCGAGGGTGCCGATGGGTGTCCTGGCCCCGCTGACAATGACCACGTCGTCCATGCTGCTCCCTCCTAGGGCAACGGTGCGCTCGCCTTCAAGTATACATCACCTCACAACCCTTGCACTCCCGGCGAGGGTCGGCTATCATGTGGGGGTCTGGTCTATACGACCGTTAGAAATTTCCAATACTTCAGGGCGGGGAGAGGACATGGAGCTGGGGCAGCTGGAGGCCTTTGTCAAGGTGGTGGAGACGGGCAACTTCAGCCGCGCCGCCGGCACCCTGCACATCACCCAGCCCTCCCTCAGCGCCCGCATCCTGGGGCTGGAGCGGGAGCTGGGCGGGCCCCTGTTCCACCGCATCGGGCGCGGCGTGCGGCTCACCGAGCTGGGCCGGGCCTTCCTGCCCTACGTGGAGCGCGCCCTGGAGACCCTCAACAGCGGCCGGGAGACCCTCTCCAGCATCCGCTCGGCCTCGCGGGGCAAGCTGCACATCGGCTCCGCCCGGGTCATCTGCACCTACGTCCTGCCGGAGATGCTGGAGCGCTTCCGCGAGCGCCATCCCGGGGTGGAGGTCTCCATCAGGACGGGCCGCTCCACCGAGGTACTGGAGATGGTGCTGAGCGGCGAGGTGGACATGGGGTTCGCCCGCGCCCTGGTGCACCCCCAGGTCCGCTCCCTCCACCTCTACGATGAGCACATCGTCCTGGTGACCCATCCCTCCCATCCCTTCGCCGCCACGCGGCAGGCCAGCATCTACGACGTGGCCTACGAGCCCCTGATCCTGTACGACCGGGACTCCACCTACTTCGTCCTCATCGACCGGATCTGCCGCGACGCCGGCATTGTCCCCACCATCGAGATGGAGCTGGACTCGGTGGAGGCCACCAAGCGCATGATCGAGCAGGGCCTGGGCATCTCCTTCTTGCCCCGCAACTCCATCCGCTCCGAGCTCAGCGCAGGCTCGCTGGTGGAGGTCGCCATCAAGGAGAAGCACCAGGTGGCCCTGCCCACGGCCCTGATCCTCCGCAAGACCCAGGGCTACGGCGTCCTGGTGAACGCCTTCCTGGAGACCCTGCGGGAGCAGTTCCCCCTGGAGCCCGTGTCCCGCAGTGCCCTGGCCGCCGGGGCGTAGCGATGGTCTCCGGCATTGCGGGCGTCATCATCTGGACCGAGGACCTGGAGCGGCTGCTGGCCACCTTCCAGGACCCCGACGGCAACATCCTGCAACTGCTCCAGCAGCCGGGCTGAGGGGGCCGTGGCCTCGTCCCGCATGAGGACCCAGGAGTTCTTGGGCAGGCTCGCCGAGGCGGTGCGCTCACGGCTGCCCGCCGGGCTGCGGGGCTTCACCGCGCGGCGTCCCTTCGGTGGGCTCATCAAGCTGCACTACGGCCCGAGCTGGTACATCCACTACGAGGTGTGGATACAACCGCGCCCTTCGAGAGCCTCAGGGCAAGGCCTGGGCATCGTGGAGGTGGGGCTGCACTTCGAGGCCGACCCGGAGACCAACGCCCGCTGCCTCGCCTGGCTGTCGCAGCACTTCGAGGTCATCCGTAGGGCGCTGGGGCCGAGGGCGGAGCCGGAGCAGTGGACCTCCTCCTGGACCCGCCTCCACGAGTCGGTGCCCCTGGC
>JBHIBI010000018.1:0-12934 GCA_046758985.1 Dehalococcoidia bacterium | reverse complement strand
CGGCAGCTTGGTGATGAGGTAATAGGGCTCCACGGGCTGCTGCTTCCCGAAGAACACCTCGGCGGGCTCGCTCCATACATCCTCCTTGTTGAAGAACACCTTGGGGTCCCGCATGTGATAGGTCAGGAACATCTCCGCCTGCCAGGAGAAGAGGTCCACCGGATACCGGATGTGGGACCGCAGGCTAGATGGCATAGCATCCATGGGCTCAAACAGCACCGGAAAGGCCCGCCGGTACATCTGGACCATGGGGTCCTGAGGGTCAACCACAAAGAAGCGGAGGGTCCCATCGTAAGCGTCGATCACCACCTTGATGCTGTTACGCACGTAGTTGAAGCTGCCCCTGAAGGGGGTCGAGTAAGGGTACCGATCGGTGAAGGTGTAGGCATCCTGAATCCACCAGAGTCTGCCATCGGCTATCACCAGGTAGGGGTCCTGGTCCAGCATCAGGAAGGGGGCCACCGTCCGCACCCGCTCCTGAATCTGGCGCCGGTACTGGACCCGACTCTCCGGCGTGAGCTGGCCGCTAATCAGGATGTTGACATCCCCTAGCTCCCAGGCGTAGACGGCCCGGCGCAGGAAGCTGCTGAGCGGGACCCCGCCGATGCCCTGGTAGCGGGTGTACACCGGCACGTCTTCAGGAGTGGGATGGGAGAACTCCGGTAGCCGGGTGTTGACCACCACAAAGGACTCGGTATTCTCCCCGTAGTAGATCTCGGGCTGCTCGACCTCGAAGACCCCCGTGGGAGGGATGTCCTGAATATAGAAACGAGGCCTTCCCTCAGGGGTGAACTCAGTCACCGGGCTCATCGCCAGGCCATAGCCATGGGTGAACTGGAGGCGCTGGTTGACCCACCGCTGGGCCTCTCCGGGCAGGTTCTCAGGAAACAGCTCCCGGGCCGCCAGGGCCACCTGCTTGTACTCCCCGTTGACGTTGTACCGGTCGATATCAATATCGGTGAAGCTGTAATAGAGCCGAAAGAACTGGATCTGGTTATAGGTATCCCTCAGGGGCCGGTGGTCCCACAGGCGGATATTGTCGATGGTCTGGGGGTTGCTCACCACCACCGACTGCGAGAGCCCAGGCTGGATGGGGAAGAGCCGCTCCTCCACCGCTCCCAGGTTGAAGGCCCAGCGGGTGAAGTCGATGTTCCGGCTGATGTACAGCTCCTCCCGCTCCAGCTCGTTGGGGCTGACCACCACCCGCTGGACGAACGCGGGGTAGATGGTACCGACGATGATGGCCGCCGCTACCCACAGGCCGAAGGCACCCCCCATGAGTCGGAGCCCGCCAGCGAAGGGACTCACGATGAAGAGTACTCCCGCCGCCGCGGCGAAGGCCATCAGCAGCCGCAGCGCAGGCAGACGAGCGTGCACATCGGTGTAGCTGGCACCGAAGGTGACCCCGTGGCCCGAAAAGACCAGCTCATAGATGTCCAAGAAATGGCTCAGGGCAATGCCGAACATCAGGGCAGCGCCCAGACCCGCCGCATGGGCCAGCATCCTGGGCGTTAGTCTAAACTGAACCCCCCGCAACGACAGGTTGACCGCGTACACCAGGGGGGTCACCACCAGGATGACAATCACAGCACCCAGTAGCCAGCCCTGCATGGCGTTGAGCAGCGGCAGTGTAAAGACGTAGAAGCCCACCTCCCGGTGGAACGCAGGCTCTTCGACCCCGAAGGGCACCCGGCTCAGGAACTGGATGATGACCTCCCAGCGGTTTGCAGCCACCAGCCCCAGGATAATACTCAGGAAAAAGACCCCCAGACCTACCCCAATGTTGACCAGCCGTTGGAACCACTGCAGGGTCGCCACAGGGATGGGGAGCAGGGACTCGCCCCGAGTGAAGCGGTGGGCGAGATACACGTTCAGCGTCAAGAGTCCTGCGAACAGCAGAGCACCGGCGAAGAAGAGCCAGATGCGAGTCACCAGGATGGTGGTGAACACGCTGCGAAAGCCCAACTGATCGAACCACAGCCACTCAGTGTAGACCCTCTTGGCGATGGAGAGGGCCACCAGAACCAGAATGACCGCCCCGGCAGCGAGGCCAATCTTGAGCGCCAGGTTGTAACGGGGGGGAATGGCCTCGCCCCCGTTCTGACTAGGGAAGGGGGACCAATCCCCTCCATTCTGCCGATAGCTACTCATAGGAGCCTCTGGGTCTCACCCCTCCCTGGGGACAGTCTGCCGATGCCTTGCTCCTAAAACAATACACACTCCCACCGCCCAGCGCAAAGGGAGAAGCGGGACCCGAGGGGTGAGGCCATGCGCGTCCTTAGGGGAAGCTCGTCTGGACCCGGGTCCCCAAGGCGCTGTCCGAGAGGCAGGTCAGCAGGGCCCGGGGAACCCTGCCATCCACAATCTGGGCCAGCAGCACCCGCCCCAGGGCCTTGATGCAGCCCTCCAGCTTGGGGACCATCCCGCCGCTGACCACCCCCGACTGCACCAGCGCCCGCGCCTGTCCCACCGTGAGCCGCTCCATGAGGCGACCGGAGGTGTCCAGCACGCCCTGTACATCGGTCAGGTAGATCAGCCGCTGGGCCCCCAGGGCACCAGCGACCTCTCCCGCCGCTGTGTCGCCGTTGATGTTCAGCAGGGTGCCCGATTGGGACGAACCGTCCAGACAGTGGATGCCCACCGGCGCTATGACCGGAATGTATCCCGTCTCCACAGCAGTGAGCAGCGGCTGAGGGTTGACCCGCACCACCTGTCCCACCAGACCCAGTTGAGCATCGGCGATGCTGGCCTCCAGGATGGCCCCGTCCACCCCACTGAAGCCCATGGCACGGCCCCCCTTGGCCAGGATGGAGGCGACCAGGCTCTTGTTTACCAGTCCGGCGAGGACCGCCGTCACCACCTCCAGGCTGGCGGCATCGGTGACCCGCAAGCCCCGGACAAACCCGGGCTGCCTGCCCTGGCGGGCGAGCCACTGGTTGATGAGCTTACCCCCACCATGCACCACCACGGGGATGATGCCTTGCTGCTGGAGGGTCACCAGGTCTTCCAGGGTGGTGTCACCGCTACCCAGGGTGCTGCCGCCTATCTTCACCACGATGAGGCCCCCCTCCCCACGCTGCTCACCGCGCTCCCTCATCAGGTGGGCTGCACCTCCACCCGGGCTGTCATCGAAGGCACAAGGGCCATGGCTGGCTGTATCCGCTCATGGCTAGGTCGTGTATCCGCTATTGAAGGTAACGTACTCTTCCGTGAGGTCGCACCCCCAGGCCGTGGCCGTGCCCTTCCCCAGGTTCAGGGCGATGCGGAAGGTCACCTCCCCTCCCCGCATGATGACCACCACGGCATCCTTGTGGAAGGGGATAGGACGACCCCCTTCCAGGATGCACACCTCGTTCAGGTAGAGGGCTAGCCGGCCCTCATCCACCTGGGCACCGCTCTTTCCCAGGGCGGCCATCACCCTGCCCCAGTTGGGGTCGCCGCCGTGCACCGCCGTCTTCACCAGGTTGGAGGAGACCACACTCTTGGCTGCCTTCCGCGCTTCGGCCACCGTCCGCGCCCCCTCCACCCGCACCTCCAGCAGCTTGGTGGCCCCCTCGCCATCCCGGGCCACCTCCCTGGCCAGATAGGCACAGAGCTGGGTCAGGGCATCCTGGAAGGCCCTCGCCTGGGCCGACCCCTCAGCGATCTCCTCGATCCCGGAGGCACCGTTGGCGAAGAGGAGCACCGTATCGTTGGTGCTGGTATCGGCATCTACGGAGACCATATTAAAGGAGCTGTCCACCGCCTCCTTGAGGGCCTTCTGCAAAAAGCCCCGCTCCACCGCAGCATCGGTGGCGATGAAGCCCAGCAGGGTGGCCATCTCCGGGTGGATCATGCCAGAGCCCTTGACGATGCCCCCCAGGGTGACTGTCTTCCCATCCTGCTCATAAGATAGGGCAGCCTCCTTGGGGTGGGAGTCGGTGGTCATGATAGCCCGGGCCAGGAGGTTGCCACCGTCGGCGGAGAGACCGATCTTGCCCATGGAGGCCCGGAGCAGTGCCATAGGCATCTCCACACCGATGAGCCCGGTGCTACAGATGGCTACCTCCTCGGGCTCCAGCTGCGTCTGCCGCGCCGCCAGCTCGATAGTCTCCTGGGCATCCTTGAGGCCCTGCTCCCCCACACTGGTATTGGCGATGCCACTGTTGACCACCAGGGCACGCACCCGGCCCTTGGCCAGTTGCCGCTGGGTGAGCCGCAAGGAGGCCGACTTGACGCTGCTGGTGGTGAACACGCCCACGGTGATACAGGGCCCCTCAGAGCGCAGCAGCCCCAGATCCAGCTTATCCTCGGCGTAGGTCTTCATTCCGGCGAAGGTGGCGCCAGCCACAAACCCCTTGGCACTAGTGATGGTGCCTCCGGGCAGGAATTCCGGCTCGCTCGCCATGGGCATCTCCTCCCTAGAAATCGGAATTGGAGTATACCACACTCTCGCTTACCAGCGTAGTTGTGGGCGACCTAGGCTGCTTGACAGCGTAGGGAGACGATACTACAGTCGCCCTAGGCCTGCGTGGGCGCCTACTCGGGCGCAGCCCGTTCAATAAGGGAAATCTCGGGTATCCTCAGGGAAGGAGTCCTGTGTGCTCTCCCGTGTAAGAGGACTTGGCACCTTTACCGCCCTCAGATACAGGGACTACCGCGAATTGTGGTGGGCCACCATCTGGGCCGATAGTGCCAGGTGGGCCCTCCTGGTAGTCCTGGGGTGGCAGACTTACACCCTCTCAGGTTCCTCCCTCTGGGTAGGCATCACTGTCTTCGCCAACATGGTGCCCCTTTTTCTGTTTGCTCCCCTGGGGGGATTCCTGGCAGACAGGTTCGACCGCCGGAAGCTGGCGGCCTCCAGTATGGGGGTCAACGTGGGGCTCACGCTGGCACTCTTCGGCCTCACCGCGTTCGGCTACATACAGGCGTGGCATGTGGCCACCGTGGCCTTCGGGGTAGGAATGTCCCAAGCCGTGTTCATGCCCACGGTTTCGGCACTGCTCCCCAACCTCGTGCCCAGGGATGTGCTGCTGAACGCCGTGGCACTGAGGGCCGTGTCCTTGCGTGGCACCAGGATAATAGGGCCAGGCCTTTCGGGGCCCCTTCTGGCTACCCTGGGCCCTGTGGGAGGCCTTGGCCTGGTGGCCGCCCTCTATGCCACTGCCGCGTTGCAACTGCTCAGGATACACGCTTCCGGCAGAGAGACCGCCGAAAGGGCAACGAGCGGGAGCTTCCTGGGAGACTTTGTCCTCGGCTTTACCTACGTCTATCGTCACCAGACAGTGGCAGCGGTGATAATCCTGACGGCCCTCCACTGTGGCCTGACCATGGCCTTCGACTCCATGTTGCCCGCTTTTTCAACCGTTGCACTGAAGGCAGGTGGGGCCGTCTTCAGCTACCTGGTGGTTTCCCTGGGGGTTGGTGCGGTGCTGGGGTCCCTGGCCATTGCCAGCGTGAGCGATGAGAGGCGCAAGGGGCAGTTATTCCTGTTTACCGGGCTCTTCAGCGGGCTGACGCTCGCAGCCCTTGCTTTCGCCCCCAGCTTCCCCCTGGCCCTGCTCTTGATAGCAGGTGTGGGAGCATCCCAGGGGGCATTCATGGCCCTGAGCCAGGCCTTTGTCCAGGGCATCATCCCCGATCACGTGAGGGGGCGCATCTCCAGCGTGTACGCCATGCATACAGGAGGGGTCATGGCCTTCCTCAACCTGGCCTACGGGTACACAGCGGATATCTGGGGAGCGCCCAGCATCTTCCTGATGACGGGCTTGATATTTGTTGGCCTTATGGTTGTGCTCAGCATGAGCTGGCCTGTGCTCCGGCGGGTCTATCGCACCGGCGCTGGGGTGGCCACTCCCAGGGAGGCCGGTGCTCCCCTTGCGGGCCTGGAGTCGTAAGCTAGAGGAGCTAGCCGGCGCTACACCACGGTGTTCAGCAGGGCAACCCCCTCAGCACCGCTCCCCAACATCGAGCGCCAGGAGCTTAGCGCTGGGCCAGCAGCACCCCCAGCACCTGGGGCAGCGCCTCCTTGGCCCTAGCCTCCAGATTGGCCCCTTCCAGGCTGGTGAGGGGGTGACGGAGCACCGCGAAGGGATAGTCCGGCATGCCCTGAATCCGGGCGATAGCCTTGGCGGTCACCACGAAGGCGTCGGTGGCGATGAGGGCTGCGGGCTTGCCCGCCTTCTCGAAGGTGATGGCGTCCTGCATACTGCAGGAGCTGCAGGACCCTCAATCCCCCGAGGCGGTGATGATGACATCACACCTCTCCAGCAGCTCGTCCACGATGGCCTTGGGAGCGGGAGCGCTGGCATTGCGCTTGTTCTTGGCCACGAACTCCCGGACGGCATACCGCTCCGAGATCAGGGTAGAGAGGATGTCCAGCAGCTTATCCGAGTTGCGCTTGCCGTTGGCCAGGAGCCCCACCGTGAGACCGGAGAGGTCCCCGGTCCGAGGGGCCATAGCGCCGCTGGCCTCCACCGGCTCAACGGTCGGGTCCAGAAGCCTGTACCGTGTCACCTCAACGACCATACCAAACCTCCTTAGGTGGCGGCTCTCCTGCCACGGGCTAGAGCAGCCTGCTGGTATCGACTTCCCTGGTCACCGAGCGGGTATTGATGCCCCCACCCCAGTGGGGCACCACCGCCGCCTGAGACCCCGCCAGCCCCCCGGCGGCCAGTACGATGACCTCCTCGGGGTTGGACAGCACAGGCACCAGCTCCTGCGCCTTCTCCGGCGGCGGCTCCTCGGCCTTGTACACGCTGGCCCAGTCCTGGGCGGTGCGCCGGCTGTGCTCCGCCAGGAACTCCTTCACCTGCTGCTTGGTCCACTCCGCCTCTCTGATGGGGCCCATCAGCTCACCACCGATGATCACCGTCAGCTCGCGGTTGTTGGGTCCCACGCCCTTGATGGTATCGGCGATGGCAGCGAGGACCGCCTCGGGGGTCTCCCCCCGGCGGGTGGGGGATTGCCAGGGGGCCTGCACGGTCATAACCGTCACCGTGCTCTGGTCGGGCCGGAAGCCCCGCTCCACGTGGAAGGGCTCCCAGGGGCTGTGCTCCTCGTCCTCGGCGATGCACATGCTGTACTTGCCCCCGTGGCCGAAGGTGGATCGGTCCAGCACCCCGGGCACGTTGCCCAGGACGTTGATGAGGAACAGCCGGATGGCCCGACCGATGGTGGCGTTGGCCCGGAAGGTGGGACCCGGCCCGAACAGGTTGCCCCCGCTGTTGAGCCCCAGGGCCTGCCGCGCCGGACCGTTGACCACCAGCATCACCGCCGAGCCACCGGTACTGGCCGAGGTGCCGTGGACGTTGAACTGCTCCTGGAGCATCCCCTCCACGGCGGCCAGGACCACCGGCATGTACTCCGGCTTGCAGCCAGCCATCGCCGCGCTGACGGCCACCTTCTCCGCAGTGACCACCCGGCCACGGACGGGCACCGTGCCCAGGACATCCGAGGGTGCCTTGCCAGCGAACTCCAGGAACTGGAGCACCCGCTCCTCGGTGGGAGGCACCACCGGCAGCCCGTCGGTCCACCCCTTCTCGTAGAACAGCTCCGTGGCCTCGTCCAGGCCGCTCACGTCCAACCGCTTGGAGGCCAGGCTGCTCGTGTCCATCCTCTCGTCCATTCAAGCCTAGCGGAGAGTCAGAATAGCGTACCACAATGCACCGAGGGATGCAAGACTAGCGTGGAGTTGAGGGCATTGGGAACCCCAGAGCAGGGTCACCATCTGCGATTCCACGTTTTAGGTGTAAAGTTTGGAATAGGCAATTGACTAACCGCGGGTTCTGTGTTACCATTTCCCGTTGTTGCACAATTCGCGGTGAAGGGGAGTAGTAGGGGGCACCCCTGCCCCAGAGAGCCGGCGGGAGCTGGAAAGCCGGCGGCAGAAGGGATCCGAACTCGCCCTGGAGCGACCGGCCTGAAGTGAGCAGTAGGGCGCGGCGGTTGGCACCGTTACGGCCACCAGAGCGGCCCTGATGCATCGGGGCAAGAAGGGTGGTACCGCGGGAGTGTGGAGCCCGTCCCTTCGTGGGGACGGGCTCGTGTTGTTGATGGGGTGAGCAGCATTGAAGGGGAAGGAGACGATGAAGCTGACGGGCGCGCAGATAGTCTGTGAGTGTTTGCTCAAAGAGGGCGTGGAGGTCATGTTTGGCCTCCCGGGAGGGGCTATCCTCCCCTTCTACCAGGTCCTCCCTGAGTACCCGCAGCTACGCCACATCCTGGTACGCCACGAGGAGGGAGCCTCCATGGCCGCCGACGGGTACGCCCGGGCCACGGGTCGGGTAGGCGTCTGCGTCGCCACCTCCGGGCCGGGGGCCACCAACCTGGTGACGGGGCTCTCCTGCTCCTATATGGACTCGGTCCCCGTGGTCGCCATCACCGGGCAGGTAGCCCGGGCCGCCATCGGCCGCGACGCCTTCCAGGAAGCGGACACCACCGGCATTTCGCTCCCCGTCACCAAGCACAACTACCTAGTCATGGCCGCCGCCGACATCCCCCGGGTGATGAAGGAGGCCTTCCATATCGCCGGCACCGGCCGGCCTGGCCCCGTGCTGGTGGACATTCCCAAGGACGTGCTCAACGAGGTAGCCGAGTCCCGCTACCCTAACAAGGTCAACCTGCCGGGCTACAAGCCCACCATCGAGGGCCACCCCGCCCAGGTACGCAAGGCGGCCAAGCTCATCAATGAGGCGCAGCGGCCCCTGATCCTGGCGGGCCACGGCGTGCACATCTCCCGGGCCTTCCAGGAGGTGCAGGAGCTGGCAGAGAAGGCGGAGATCCCCGTCATCACCACCCTACTGGGCATCAGTGCCTTCCCTTCGGCCCACTTCCTCAACGTGGGCATGCCCGGCATGCATGGCATGGCCTTCGCCAGCCTGGCCATCCAGGAGGCCGACCTACTCATCGCTCTGGGCATGCGCTTTGATGACCGGGTGACTGGCCGGGTCTCGAACTTCGCCCCCCAGGCCAAGGTGGTCCACGTGGACATCGACCCCTCGGAGATCAGCAAGAACGTGAAGGCCACGGTGCCCATCGTGGGAGACCTGAAGCACGTCCTACGAGCCCTGCTCCCCCAGGTGGAGCAGAACACCCACGTGGAGTGGCTCCAGCGCATCGAGCAGCTCCGGCAGGAGCACCCCTCCCATCGTATCCGGGACACGGAGCAACTGAGCCAGCAGTTCATCATCCACCAGCTCTCGGAGGCCACCGAGGGCCGGGCCATCATCGTCACTGGAGTGGGGCAGCACCAGATGTGGACCGCCCAGCACTTCCGCTTCAAGGAGGCCAACACCATGATCACCTCCGGCGGCCTGGGGGCCATGGGCTTCGAGGTGCCCGCCGCCATGGGTGCTGCGGTGGGCAGGCCCGACCTTCCCGTCTGGTCCATCGCCGGCGACGGCGGCTTCCAGATGACCATGGCTGAGCTGGCCACCTGCGTGGAGAACAACGTCCCCGTCAAGTTCGCCATCATGAACAACCGCTTCCTGGGAATGGTGCGGCAGTGGCAGGACATGTTCTACCAGAAGAGCTACGTGGCCACCGGCTACACCCACAACCCCGACTTCGTGAAGCTGGCCGATGCCTTCGGCATGCTGGGCATCCGGGTCACCGAGAAGATTCAGGTCCTGCCCGCCATCCAGCAGGCCATGGAGCACGCCGGACCAGTCCTCATCGACTTCGCGGTAGAGCCGGAGGAGAACGTGTTCCCCATGATCCCACCCGGCGAGAGTGCCCAGGAAATGATTGAAGAGCCGGTGCTGGAGCAGGTCACATGGCTGAGCTGAAGCACACCATCGTCGCCCTGGTGGAGGACAGGCCCGGTGTCCTCAACCGGGTGGCCAGCCTCTTCCGACGGCGGGGATTCAACATCGCCAGCCTAGCTGTGGGCCACAGTGAGCAGCCCAACCTCTCCCGCATGACCTTCGTGGTGGAGGGGGATGACGAGACGGTAGAGCAGGTCACCAAGCAGCTCTACAAGCTCATCGATGTGGTGAAGGTCTCCGAGCTGTCGGAGGAGGAGATCGTGGCGCGGGAGCTGGCCCTCATTAGGGTCAAGAGTACCGCCACTACCCGCAGCGAGATCATGCAGTTGGTAGATATCTTCCGGGCGGACATCGTGGACGTGGGGCCTCAGTCCCTGGTGATCCAGGTCACCGGCGATGAAGAGAAGATTGACGCCCTGCACCAACTGCTGAAGCCCTTCGGGGTACGGGAGATCATGCGCACCGGCCGGGTGGCCATGATGCGGGGTGCGACGGAGGCCAAGCCCGGCCGCACCCGCACGGACACCAATGGCACCGGCGCCAATGCCGGGGAGGACTAAACACAACAGGAGGAGGAGAACCACCTATGGCCGACGGCTATAAGGTCTATTACGATAAGGACGCCAACCTCTCGCTGCTGGAGGGCAAGACCATTGGCATCATCGGCTACGGCAGCCAGGGCCACGCCCACGCCCTGAACCTCCGGGACAGCGGCCAGAAGGTGGTGGTAGGCCTCTACCAGGGGAGCAAAAGCTGGGAGAAGGCTCGCAGCGAGGGGCTGGAGGTGGCCACGGTGCCCGAGGTGACGCAGGCATCGGACATCGTCATGGTCCTCATCCCCGACCATGTGCAGGCCCGCACCTATCGGGAGTCCATCGGTCCCTATCTCCAGCCGGGCAAAACCCTGATGACGGCCCACGGCTTCGCCATTCACTACCAGGAGATCGTGCCGCCGCCGGAGGTGGATGTCTCCATGATCGCTCCCAAGGCCCCGGGCCACCGCATGCGGGAGATGTTTCTGGAGGGCATCGGCGTGCCTGCCCTGCTGGCCGTCCACCAGAACCCCTCGGGCAAGGCCAAGGAGGTGGCCCTGGCCTACGGACGTGGCGTGGGCTGCACCAAGGCCGGGGTGCTGGAGACCACCTTCAAGAACGAGACAGAGACGGACCTCTTCGGTGAGCAGAGCGTCCTCTGCGGCGGCGTGACCCGGCTCATCGGCATGGGCTTCGAGACCCTGGTGGAGGCGGGCTACCCCCCTGAGCTGGCCTACTTCGAGTGCCTCCACGAGCTCAAGCTCATCGTGGACCTCATCTGGCAGGGCGGGCCGGGCTACATGCGCTACTCCGTCAGCGACACCGCCGAGTACGGCGACTACACCCGCGGCTCCCAGGTCATCGACGAGCACGTGCGGGAGAACATGCGACGCATCCTCCGGGAGGTCCAGGACGGCACCTTCGCCCGGGATTGGATCGCCGAGTACAACGAGGGCCTCCACCGCTTCCGCCAGATGCGACAGGAGGCCCAGGAGCACCCCATCGAGAAGGTGGGCAAGGAGCTCCGGGCCATGATGCCCTGGATCAAGCCCCCGCAACAGGGGTAAGGAAGAAGGGCTCTAGTGGAGAGGGAAGAGGCTATGGCTGAAGACAGGGTCATCATCTTCGACACCACGCTGCGCGACGGCGAGCAGGCCGCCGGCGCCGCCATGACGCTGGAGGAGAAGCTGGAGATCGCCCGACAGTTGGAGAAGCTGAGGGTGGACGTCATCGAGGCGGGCTTCGCCGCCTCCTCGCCCGGCGACTTCAAGGCGGTGCAGACCATCGCCCGGGAGGTACGCACGCCCATCATCGCCTCCCTGGCCCGGGCCAACCCCAAGGACGTGGACGCCGCCTGGGAGGCGCTGAAGGATGCGGAGCGTCCCCGGATACACGTCTTCATCTCCAGCTCCGAGATCCAGGTCATGCACATGATGCGCAAGAACCGCGAGGAGATCATCGAGATGGCGGTGAACTGCGTGGAGCGGGCCCGCCGCTACTGCTCCGACGTGGAGTTCTCCGCCCAAGACGCCACCCGTACCCAGCCGGAGTACCTCTACCAGTTGCTGGAGGCGGCCATCGGCGCCGGGGCCACCACGGTGAACATCGCCGACACCGTGGGCTACATGATTCCCGGCGAGTTCGCCCAGCTTATCCGGGGCGTCTTTGAGCAGGTGCCCAACATCCACAAGGCCCGGGTCAGCGTCCACTGTCACAACGACCTGGGCCTGGCGGTGGCCAACAGCCTGGCGGCGGTCCAGGTGGGGGCGCGGCAGGTGGAGGGGTGCATCAACGGCATCGGGGAGCGGGCCGGCAACGCCTCCATCGAGGAGGTGGTCATGGCGCTGCACACCCGCCGCGACCTGATGGGCATCACCACCGGCGTGAATAGCCGCCAGATCTACCCCACCAGCCGCCTGGTGAGTCGCATCACCGGCTTCCCCGTGCAGCCCAACAAGGCCATCGTTGGGGAGAACGCCTTCCGCCACGCCTCGGGCATCCACCAGGACGGCGTACTGAAAGAGCGCACCACCTACGAGATTATGGAGCCCCAGTCCATCGGCTGGCCCGGCAGCGTCCTCGTCCTGGGCAAGCTCAGCGGCCGGGCCGGGCTGCGCGCCCGCCTGGAGGACCTGGGCTATCACCTGGAGCCCGAGGAGCTGAACCAGGTCTTCGAGGAGTTCAAGCTGCTGGCCGACAAGAAGCGGGAGGTCACCGACCGGGACCTGGAGGCCCTGATGTCGGAGCAGAAGCGCACCGCCTGGGAGCCCAACGATTACCAGTTGGAGCACGTCCAGGTCTCCTGCGGCACCAACGACATTCCCACCGCCACGGTACGCATCCAGGCCCCCGACGGCGCAGTCCGTAGCGAGGCCGCCACGGGCAACGGCCCCGTGGACGCCGTCTGCAAGGCCATCGACCGGGTGGTGGCCATCCCTACCAAGCTGGTGGAATACCGGGTGGGTGCTGTGACCGAGGGGCTGGACTCCATGGCTGAGGTGACCATTCGAGTGGAGAGAGCCGGGAATGTGTACCACGGTCGCGGGGTCTCCACCGACGTGATCGTCGCCAGCGCCAAGGCCTACATGAGCGCCCTCAACCGGCTGGTAGCCACCGAGGGTCTGGTCCAGGTCCCGGCGCCCCGCACCACGCCGT